>NZ_JAVDUA010000005.1:0-202611 GCF_031456105.1 Pseudomonas sp. BE134
TTGTTGACTATCAGTCTGACTCCACAAGCACCCACACGAATTGCTTGATTCAGTTGTTAAAGAGCGGTTGGTTAAGATCTTTCGTCTCAACCGAGGCGCGCATTCTACAGCAGCCTCTGTTGCTGTCAAGCGGTTATTTTCAGAAGTTTTCAAAGTTTCGCTTGGAAATCTTTAACAACTTCAACCACTTGCGCTTTCGATCTCTCGTTAGCGGGAGGCGAATTCTACAGCGTTACACGCTGCTGTCAACACCTCTTTTTCAACTTCCTTTCGGGCTTCGATGAACTGAAGCCGCCTGCTGTCGAAAACTGCGTAACTCTTTGTTTGCCAAGGAGTTTTCCGTTTCGACTGCGCCGGAAGTGGGGCGAATTATAGACATCCAGAATCTGCCGTCAAGCATTGATTTGGCTTCTCTATCAATAACTTGCAAAAAGGCGGAAAACAACCCGATTCCTCTCTATATAGAGGAGCAAACCACCCTCCTCTATATAGAACGGATCCTCAAAGCACCCCAGACTCTTTGAATGCAGCTACCGCCCCAGCCCCCAACCCCAGCACGCGCTGCAAAACCTCCTGCGTATGCTCACCCAGCAACGGAGGAGCATTGCGATACTCCACCGGGGTCTTGGACAGACGAATCGGGCTCGCCACCTGCGGCACGCTCCCCGCCAACGAATGAGGCATCTCAATTGCCAGCCCACGCGCCTTGACCTGAGGATCAGCAAACATCTGAGCCAGATCATTGATCGGGCCACATGGCACGCCAGCCTGCTCAAGCTGTAACACCCACTCGGCAGTGGTCTTGAACACCGTTGCCTGACGGATCAGCGGAATCAATACAGCACGATTCGTTACCCGCAGCTTATTGGTCGCAAAGCGCGGGTCGTCCGCCCACTGCGGCTGCCCCGCCACTTCGGCAAACTTGCGGAATTGACCGTCGTTACCCACGGTAAGGATGAAGTCGCCATCCGCCGTAGGAAAGTCCTGATAGGGCACGATGTTCGGATGGGCATTACCCAAGCGCTTCGGTGCGTTGCCTGTCGTCAGGTAGTTCATTGCCTGGTTGGCCAGGCACGCGACCTGGACATCCAGCAATGCCATGTCGATATGCTGGCCGCCACCGTCGTGATCCCGGTGCGCAAGCGCGGCCAGAATCGCCACCGTCGAGTAGAGACCGGTCAAGATGTCTGTCAGCGCCACACCGACTTTCACCGGCCCTGCCCCCTCATCCCCTTCCGGTCGCCCCGTCAGGCTCATCAGGCCACCCAAGCCCTGAATCATGAAGTCATAGCCCGCACGCTTGGCGTAGGGCCCCGTCTGACCAAACCCGGTAATCGAGCAGTAAATCAGATTCGGATTGACCGCCTTGAGCGACTCATAGTCCAGCCCGTAAGCTGCCAGACCACCGACCTTGAAGTTTTCGATCAGGATGTCCGACTTGGCCGCCAACTCCCGCACTAACTTCTGACCTTCCGCACGCGTGAAGTCGATGGTGACCGATTGCTTGTTGCGATTGGCCGACAAGTAATAGGCGGCCTCGCTGGTGTTCTCACCGTAGGCGTCTTTAAGGAAAGGAGGCCCCCAGGCGCGCGTGTCATCGCCATTGCCCGGGCGCTCGACCTTGATCACCTCAGCGCCAAGGTCCGCAAGGATCTGCCCGGCCCAAGGCCCGGCCAATACTCGCGACAAATCCAGTACCCGCAGATGCGAAAGCGCGCCCATGGACGTTCTCCTATTAATAGAACGCCTGGATGCCAGTTTGCGCACGACCGAGAATCAGCGCGTGAACGTCATGGGTACCTTCATAGGTATTCACCACTTCCAGGTTGACCAGATGGCGGGCGACACCGAACTCATCGGAGATGCCGTTACCACCCAGCATGTCGCGAGCCATACGAGCGATGTCCAGGGACTTGCCGCAGGAGTTGCGCTTCATCATCGAAGTGATTTCGACCGCCGCAGTGCCTTCGTCTTTCATTCGCCCCAGGCGCAGGCAGCCTTGCAGCGCCATGGTGATTTCGGTCTGCATGTCAGCCAGTTTCTTCTGGATCAGCTGAGTGGCAGCCAGTGGACGACCGAACTGCTGACGATCCAGGGTGTACTGGCGAGCGGTGTGCCAGCAAAACTCGGCAGCACCCAGTGCGCCCCAGGAAATGCCATAACGTGCGGAGTTGAGGCAGGTAAATGGACCTTTCAAACCACGGACGTCCGGGAAGATGTTCTCTTCAGGGACAAATACGTTGTCCATGACGATTTCACCGGTGATGGACGCACGCAAGCCAACCTTGCCGTGAATCGCGGGAGTGCTCAGGCCTTTCCAGCCCTTCTCCAGAACGAAGCCACGAATGTCGCCAGCGTCATCTTTAGCCCAGACCACGAACACATCAGCGATCGGACTGTTGGTGATCCACATCTTGTTTCCGGTCAGGCTGTACCCGCCTTCCACTTTGCGCGCACGAGCAATCATCGCGCCCGGGTCGGAACCGTGGTTTGGCTCTGTCAGACCGAAGCAACCAATCCACTCACCGGTGGCGAGTTTTGGCAGGTATTTCTGCTTCTGGGCTTCGGTACCGAATTCGTTGATCGGCACCATCACCAGCGAAGACTGCACGCTCATCATCGAGCGGTAACCGGAATCGACACGCTCGACCTCACGAGCAATCAGGCCGTAGCTGACGTAGTTCAGCCCGCTGCCACCGTACTGCTCTGGAATCGTTGCACCCAACAGGCCGACTTCGCCCATTTCACGAAAGATTGCCGGGTCGGTCTTCTCATGGCGGAAAGCTTCGAGAACGCGCGGTGCGAGTTTCTGCTGAGCGAATTGCTCGGCAGTGTCTCGAATCATGCGTTCTTCTTCAGTGAGCTGTTGATCCAGCAGCAGAGGATCGATCCAGTTGAAGCTCGCTTTACCACCCATGAGTGTGTCCTCTCGAATCAGGGTCAAATTACGTGGACTGATCCTAGGCCGGGTTCGGCTTTACGGCAAACGAGGATTTTGCATACTGTTGTGCTAATTTCTCACTCCGAAACATCGCAAGATAGCTTTTATGCGATGTATTAGTGAGGTTGCCGTACATGCGCAGGAAAATCCCCAGCACGACAGCCCTGATCAGCTTCGAAGCGGCCGCACGCCACGAAAGCTTTACCAAGGCCGCCCAGGAGCTTTCACTGACACAGGGCGCCATTTGCCGGCAGATCGCCAGCCTGGAGGAGTTCCTCAGCGTCGAACTTTTCCGACGCTCACGGCGCGGGGTGAAGTTGACGGAAGCAGGTCTTTCCTACAGCCGCCGCGTGGCCACACAACTCGATGCGGTGGAACGGGACACCCTGTCGGTGATGGGGCAACAGGGCGCCAACGTGATTGAACTGGCAGTGGTTCCGACCTTTGGCACCCAATGGTTACTCCCACGACTTAAAGACTTTCAACACAAGCACCCGGAAGTGACGGTGAACCTCACCAACCGCACGCGCCCCTTCCTGTTCGCCGACACCGATTTTGATGCTGCGATTTACTTTGGCGACGCCGATTGGTCAGGCACCGAGTCCCACAGGTTGATGGGTGAAAATCCGATGCCGGTGTGCAGTCCTGCCCTACTGGGCAAGCAGACACACCTGTCGCCCGCTGAAATAGCGGAACTGCCTCTGTTGCAACAGACCACACGCCCCTATGCCTGGCGCCAATGGTTCAACTCAAAGAACCTGAATATCCCACGGGACATGACAGGACCGCGCTACGAGCTATTCTCCATGCTCGCTCAAGCCGCGATGCACGACATGGGGATTGCGCTGATCCCACCGTTCCTGATTCAGCGCGAATTGGCGGAGAAGCGCCTGGTGATTGCCAACACGCAAGCGTTGTCGAGTATCAAGGCTTACTACCTGATGATTCCCGAGCGAAAGGTGGAATCGGCCTCTTTGAAGGCATTTCGCGACTGGCTGCTCAATCAGGCGCACAGCTACAACCTAGAGGGATAAAGGCTCAAGCCAAATAACTGACCTCGTAGTCAATAAAATAAAAGCCCTACAGATATAACTATATGTCGCATCTGAAGAGACTGTACGGAGAAGGAGCACAAACGTCCCACAAGCGCCTGACGACGTGGCTTTGAGCCTCCATAGGAAGGCAATGACGCCTCATTCACGGTAAAGATATGTAATTTACCGAATTACGACAAAACCCCTTACAAGTCACGGCCCGCAAGGGATTGAGCCCGTCAGTTGCGACATTCGGTCACGGGGTGACTTGTAGTTAATTTTCCGTCACCCGTCATAATCCCTTGAAGGGCACAAAGTTCGCCTGCAAAATGCCGCGCCCCGCCCTGATTCGGCGGGATCGTGCTGATCGGCCGCCCCAGCCGCACCATCCGAAGTGCCTGGGTTTACTCAATAAGATCACGCAGGAGATTTGACGTGCACATTGGTGTTCCTCTCGAAACCCAGACGGGTGAAACACGGGTTGCTGCAACCCCGGAAACCATCAAGAAGCTGATCGGCCAAGGTCATAAGGTCACTGTGCAAAGCGGCGCCGGCATCAATGCCAGCGTTGTCGACAGTGCTTATGAAGCGGCAGGCGCAACGATTGGCAGCGCCAACGATGCGTTTGGGGCCGAGCTGATTCTCAAGGTGGTCGCTCCCAGCGACAGCGAACTGACGCTGATTAAAAGCGGCACCGTTGTGGTGGGCATGCTCAATCCGTTCAGCAATGAAACCATCGCCAAGCTGGCCGAATGCGGCATTACCGCCTTCGCGCTGGAGGCCGCGCCACGCACTTCCCGTGCGCAGAGCCTGGATGTGTTGTCCTCCCAGGCGAACATCGCCGGCTATAAAGCCGTGTTGTTGGCCGCTCATCACTACCCACGCTTCATGCCGATGCTGATGACCGCTGCGGGCACTGTGAAAGCGGCGCGCGTGCTGATTCTGGGCGCAGGCGTGGCAGGTTTGCAGGCCATTGCGACCGCCAAGCGTCTGGGCGCAGTGATCGAGGCCTCGGACGTACGTCCGGCGGTGAAGGAACAAATCGAATCCCTGGGCGCCAAGTTCGTCGACGTGCCGTACGAAACCGATGAAGAGCGCGAATGCGCTGTCGGTGTCGGCGGTTACGCACGTCCAATGCCGGCCAGCTGGATGCAACGTCAGGCCCTGGCCGTGCATGAACGCGCCAAACAGGCTGACATCGTCATCACCACTGCGCTGATTCCGGGTCGCAAGGCACCGACGCTGTTGAGCGCGGAAACCGTGTCACAGATGAAGCCTGGCTCGGTGGTCATCGACCTCGCGGCCGCTCAGGGTGGTAACTGTCCGCTGACCGTAGCGGATCAGGTGGTGGTTGAGAATGGCGTGACCATTTGCGGCCCGACCAATCTGGCCGGCGCGGTGGCGGCAGATGCTTCGGCCCTGTACGCACGCAACCTGCTGGACTTCCTGAAGCTGGTCTTCAACAAAGAAGGCCAGTTCGAAGTGAACCTAGAAGACGACATCGTCGCCGCGTGCCTGATGTGCCGCGACGGCCAAGTCATCCGCAAAAACGCCTAAGCAGGGATTCAGACGATGGAAGAGCTTATCTCCCCCGGTATCTACAACCTGATCATCTTCGTGCTGGCGATTTATGTCGGTTATCACGTGGTCTGGAACGTTACACCTGCACTGCACACGCCATTGATGGCCGTGACCAACGCCATCTCGGCAATCGTGATCGTCGGCGCCATGTTGGCAGCGGCGCTGACCGTCACGCCTCTGGGCAAAACCATGGGCACCCTGGCGGTGGCTCTGGCGGCGGTGAACGTGTTTGGTGGCTTCCTGGTCACCCGCAGAATGCTTGAGATGTTCAAGAAAAAAGCCCCGAAAGTCGTAAAAGAAGAGGCGCCCAAGTAATGAGCATGAACCTTGTCACGACGCTCTACTTGATCGCGTCGATCTGCTTTATCCAGGCCCTCAAAGGCCTGTCGCACCCAACCACGTCCCGGCGTGGCAATTTATACGGCATGCTCGGCATGGCGTTGGCGATTCTCACCACCGTAGGCCTCATCTATAAGCTGGGCGCTGAGCTGGCCACCGCCGGGATCGGTTACGTTATCGTTGGCCTGCTGGTCGGCGGCACCGCTGGCTCGATCATGGCCAAGCGCGTTGAGATGACCAAGATGCCGGAACTGGTCGCCTTCATGCACAGCATGATCGGTATGGCCGCCGTGTTCATCGCCATTGCTGCTGTCGTTGAGCCGCAGTCCCTGGGCATCGTCAAGCAACTGGGCGACTCGATTCCTGCCGGCAACCGCCTGGAGCTGTTCCTCGGCGCTGCCATCGGTGCAATTACTTTCTCCGGTTCGGTGATCGCCTTTGGCAAGCTGTCGGGCAAGTACAAGTTCCGCCTGTTCCAGGGCGCACCGGTACAGTTCAGCGGTCAGCACAAGTTGAACCTGCTGCTGGGTGTTGCAACCCTGGCCTTGGGCATCACCTTCATGCTGACTGGCAACCTCGGCGCTTTCGCTCTGATGCTAGCCCTGGCCTTCGTCATGGGCGTGCTGATCATCATCCCGATTGGCGGTGCAGACATGCCGGTCGTCGTGTCGATGCTCAACAGCTACTCCGGCTGGGCCGCGGCCGGTATCGGCTTCTCGCTGAACAACTCGATGCTGATCATCGCCGGTTCGCTGGTGGGCTCAAGCGGTGCGATCCTCTCGTACATCATGTGCAAGGCGATGAACCGTTCGTTCTTTAATGTGCTGCTCGGCGGTTTCGGCAACACGGCCGATGCAGGTCCAGCCGGCGCCCAGGAAGCTCGCCCGGTCAAATCCGGTTCGGCTGACGACGCGACCTTCCTGCTGACCAACGCCGACACCGTGATCATCGTGCCGGGCTACGGCCTGGCGGTTGCACGGGCGCAGCACGCGCTGAAAGAACTGACCGAGAAGTTGACCCATCGCGGCGTGACCGTGAAGTACGCAATCCACCCGGTTGCCGGTCGGATGCCTGGCCACATGAACGTCTTGCTCGCCGAGGCCGAAGTGCCTTACGACCAGGTGTTCGAGATGGAAGACATCAACTCCGAGTTCGGCCAAGCCGACGTGGTGCTGGTGTTGGGCGCCAACGACGTGGTCAACCCGGCCGCGAAGAACGATCCGAAATCGCCGATTGCCGGCATGCCGATTCTGGAAGCGTTCAAAGCCAAGACCATCATCGTCAACAAACGCTCGATGGCCAGCGGTTATGCCGGTCTGGACAACGAACTGTTCTACCTGGACAAGACCATGATGGTGTTCGGCGACGCCAAGAAAGTCATCGAAGACATGGTCAAAGCCGTCGAGTAATCTTCAGCGGCACACAGAACGCCCCGACTCGTCGGGGCGTTTTTGTTTGCGCAATACGTCAGACAACACTACGCTTTTGTTACCGATCCGGTAATGGTGTTTTGCTCGAAAGGCCCGGAATAGACACCTCATTTGCGACCTTGGTAGCGGGACAGAAGTCGGTGCAATTCACTAGACTGCACGCCCTGCTACCCGTTGCCCGAGATAACATCCCATGTACCGTGACCGTATTCGCCTGCCTTCCTTGTTGGATAAAGTGATGAGTGCCGCCGACGCCGCCGCTCTGATTGAGGACGGCATGACCGTTGGCATGAGTGGCTTCACCCGCGCCGGCGAAGCGAAAGCCGTTCCCCAGGCACTGGCCGAGCGCGCGAAGGTCTCGCCGCTCAAAATCACCTTGATGACCGGCGCCAGCCTGGGCAACGACCTCGACAAACAACTCACCGAAGCCGGCGTACTGTCACGACGCATGCCATTCCAGGTGGACAGCACCCTGCGCAAGGCCATTAATGCGGGCGAGGTGATGTTCATCGACCAGCACCTCTCGGAAACCGTAGAGCAACTGCGCAACCAGCAACTCAAGTTGCCCGACCTCGCGGTGATTGAAGCGGTGGCGATCACCGAGCACGGCCATATCGTGCCGACCACGTCAGTCGGCAACTCGGCCAGCTTCGCGATTTTCGCCAAACACGTGATCGTCGAGATCAACATGGCGCACAACCCGAATCTCGAAGGCCTACACGACATCTATATCCCGACCTACCGTCCAACCCGAACGCCGATTCCGCTGGTGAAGGTCGATGACCGCATTGGCAGCACCGCCATCCCGATCCCGCCAGAGAAGATCGTCGCGATCGTGATCACCAATCAATCGGACTCGCCGTCCACCGTAATGCCACCGGACACTGAAACCCAGGCGATTGCCAACCACCTGATCAACTTCTTCAAACAGGAAGTGGCCGCGGGGCGCATGACCAACAAGCTCGGCCCCTTGCAGGCCGGCATCGGTAACATTGCCAACTCAGTGATGTGCGGCCTGCTTGATTCGCCGTTCGAAGACCTGACCATGTACTCCGAGGTGCTGCAGGACTCGACATTCGACCTGATCGACGCCGGCAAACTGATTTTTGCATCGGGCAGCTCGATCACACTCTCGAGCCGACGCAATACCGACGTGTTTGGCAACCTCGAGCGCTATAAAGACAAATTGGTGCTGCGCCCACAGGAAATCTCCAACCACCCTGAAGTGGTACGCCGACTTGGCATCATCGGCATCAACACGGCGCTGGAGTTCGATCTCTATGGCAACGTCAACTCCACCCATGTCTGCGGTACACGGATGATGAACGGTATTGGAGGCTCAGGCGACTTCGCGCGCAATGCGCATTTGTCCGTCTTCGTCACCAAATCAATCGCCAAGGGCGGCGCGATCTCCAGTGTCGTGCCCATGGTTAGCCATGTTGATCACACAGAGCATGACGTCGACATCCTCGTCACCGAGATCGGCCTGGCGGACTTGCGCGGGCTGGCACCCAGGGAACGAGCCCGGGTCGTCATCGACAACTGTGTGCACCCGGACTATCGCCAGGCTCTGGACGACTACTTCACCGCAGCTTGTGCGATTGGCGGGCACACGCCGCATATCCTGCGTGACGCGCTGAGCTGGCACATAAATCTGGAAGAAACGGGGCGCATGCTCAAGGTGTAATTGGTACAGATGGCAGCTGACGCAAACACAGTTTCGTCAGCCTGCTGTTGCCAGACAAAAAACTGTTGAAAACTGTACTGCTGTACCGGTCATTTCCTACCGAAAGAACCTACCTTTTCCAGCCACACGAACGAAAACGCACCACAACGGTGCAGACAGGTACAGTTGCCTCTATTTGGACCAGTACACCGCCTATTAACAGTTAACTGGTCCCTCACAATACAGATGAACTGTATCTACAGAGACTAGGCAAACGAGAGGATCATGGGCACCAGTTAAACCACTACCTAATCCCGCCACAAGCGGAAGGATGTCAATCATGGAACGTACACTCAGTTCCGACCTGTTCTTCGAAGACACTGCTGCAAAAACCCAGGCTTCCATGCCTCTGCGCGTTATCGCCAACCTGATGCTGTGGCAGCGCCGCATCTCCAGCCGCCATCAACTGGCTCGCCTGGATTCGCGTCTGCTGGCTGACGCAGGGATTAGCGAAGCACAGCGTTACGAAGAGCTGAGCAAGCCATTCTGGCGCTAAGTTAGCGTCGCTGGCCCTGACCTATCGGGTCCACTGCCAGCAATCCAGATTGAAAAAACAAAGCCCGTCGTGGGAAACCACGACGGGCTTTGTCGTTTTCGTGTTTTTCTCCCCAAAACAACCGCCCCCACGGCATACAGATACAGTTCGTCGAACCCAATATTTGTACAGTACACTTTCAATAGAAAGTGTCTGCTTAGCCATGAATGACTGACTGAACAGACCGGACAGTGCGAAAGAATAAAAGCAGGCCTAATATCAAACCAGAACGTGGCGAGCGGTGTCTGATCCAGTTGCTACCTCACCACCTCACAATCGATTTATCCAAAGGAGTTACCCCATGTCCCGACTTCGCCTGCTCAGCGCTGCAGCCCTGCTTGCCGTGGCTGCCAATTCCCACGCCACCAGTTTTATCGTGACCACCGATGCTGTCGTAAACGCACTCAAAGCCACGTCAGATGCAACGTCCAATGTCACGTCTTCGTTCAAGGACGACAAGATTGTCTTGGCTGCCCGTGATGATGCCGCCAGCTTCGTTGCCAGCGAAGGGTCCATCCGGGGGGTGAAACTCGAAAGCGCCCTCGATCACATTCGCCATCAGGCCCCACAACTGAATGCAACAGACGCACAGTTGGCGCAGGCGATTCTGACCATTTAAGCGATAGCACTGACGTGGGACACGCCCTGCGTGTCCCCATGTTTCGGCACTGCCTGCTTTTTACTAAAGGCACTGAGGCCGGTGGTTATGGCTCCAGTCTGGTGACCTCCGCGCCCTTCGACCGTAAACTGCTGCTCGCCACTCATACCCAGCCAAAACTTCATGCAAGCGACCTTGAACTGGCGCAAGCAATTCTCGTCCAATAGTTATCCCTGTTTCCCCGGAGTCGTTCCATGCGTAACCCGCTGATTGCTGCCACCCTTGGCCTGCTGTTGTTGGCCGATGTGGCCCAGGCCCAAACCCTGGTTGCCACCAGTAACATTCTCATTCGTGCCACCCAGCGCACGCTTGATTTCACCTCTGATACCACCACGTCCATCCGTGACTCGAAGATCATTCGCGAGGCACACGACGATGCAGCGAGTTTCGTCGCCAGCAATGGCGATATCCGCGGCGCGCACCTTGAAGCAGCTTTCATTACCCTGCGCGATCGCGTGCCGCAAGCGCGGGACGCCAGTGACCAGGTACTCGCCGAAGCCATCCTCGCACTGTGAGGCCGTCAGCCGCCTGGCTGCTGGCCGGGGTCATGATGCTGTTCGGCAGCACGGCCAACGCCAGCCTGCAATTGCAGCTCATGACGCAAGGTCTTAGCCCGGCTCAACAGCAAGCCAGTCAGGCACTGCTCGATGAAGCCATGCAGGCGCTGCCGCCGCGGTTCATCGAGCAACTGGATCGGCGTATTGATGTCGGCTGGACCGCTGACATGCCGAGCAATGCCTACGGCCAGGCGTCGCTGGTATCCAGACTCGACTTGAACCGTAACCTGCTCGCCAGCCTCACCGATGGCAGTGCCGCAAGCAAGAAGACCAATCGCCCTCATGGCACTGTCCGCCGTGAAATGCTCGCCACGGTGCTGCACGAACTCACCCACATTTACGATCGCTCGCGCCTGTGGCCAGACGCTGAGCGCAAACTGATTCAACACTGCACCCGGCGCAGCAGCAGCTCAGGACTGGTAGGGATTCCCGATCAGTGCCGTGGCCAGACCAATCGACGCTTTACTCTCAGCGACGATCCTCGCCTGCTCGACCTTGCAGGCTGGCCACAATATGTCGGCCGTCGCGGCGAGCGTGAACAGCACAACCGACAGATCGCCCGCAGCCCGGACATTTACGAAACGAGCAGTCCGAAAGAGTTCGTCGCGGTCAACATGGAGTATTTCCTCCTCGACCCGAGCTATGCCTGTCGCCGTCCGGCGCTGTATCGCTACTACCAGGAACACTTTGGCTGGGCACCGGCGTCCAAAGACACCTGCGCCAACACCGTCGCCTTCCTCAACGCCGGCAATGACTTCGCCAAGCAACCCTTGGGGCAGGTCGATCCGGAACGGGTCTACGCCATCGACTATCTGCTGGCGGAAGCCAATCAGAACTGGGTCAGCCGCTGGGGCCACAGCATGTTGCGCTTGGTCATATGTGCACCCGGGCGACCACGAGGCCCTGACTGCCGTCTTGATCTTGACCAGCATCTGGCCTTGTCCTACCGCGCCTTTGTCGGTGACGTGCAGCTTTCGAGTTGGGGCGGACTTGTCGGTAAATACCCGTCGCGCCTGTTTGTCCTGCCGCTCTCCCAGGTCATCGACGAATACACCAAGACCGAACTGCGCAGTGTGGCCTCGGTGCCGCTGAACCTGTCGCGCAGCGAAATCGAAGGTATCGTGGAACATGCCGCCGAGATGCACTGGAGTTACGACGGCAATTACTTTTTCCTGTCGAACAACTGTGCGGTAGAAGACCTGAAACTGCTACGCAGCGCCACCAACCATCCACAACTGGTCGGGCTGGATAACATCATGCCAAACGGCCTGCTGGCAGTGCTCAAAGGTCGCGGACTGGCAGATACCAGCGTGCTTGACGACCCACGCGAAGCGCTCCGGCTGGGCTATCGTTTCGATTCCTTTCGCGACCGGTATCAGGCCATGTTCGATGTGCTGAAAAAGCGCGTGCCGATCAAGCAGGACAAAGTCGAAGACTGGCTGGCATTGAAAGCGGTTGAGCGCCGGCAATGGTTCGAACAGGCAGACCTGCGCGCCAGTGCCGCATTGCTGCTGTTGGAGCAGGCAGCCTTCCGCCAACAAATGCTGTTGGCCCAGGACGAAGTAAAACAGCGCTACCTCGGCGCTCGGAATCTGAAAAACGGCGGCATGGACAAGGCCGATGCGGCCTTGCAACAGATTCTCGCCAATAGCGGCTACCTTAGCCGTCCGGCTGAATTGCTCGGTAGCGGCGGATATGGATTGCCCCAACCTAGCGAGTGGCAACGCCTGGAGTCGGAGAGCAACCAGCGCCAAAAGCAGTTGCTGGCGCTGACGGGGGACCTGGACAAAGAAGTGCGGGCGCTGCTCGACCCGGATCGCGCGGCCGAAATGGCCGCCAATGAAGCCAACTTGAGGCAAGTTGGCGAGCATTTGAGGAAACTGCACAAAGCAGCAGGCGGGTTGGAACTGCCGTAGAAAAAAGGGCTTCAGAACACAGTTCTGAAGCCCTTTGTCTTGCTGTTTACTCTGTGCCGCGAGGCTCTAATTCCTCTGCAACAGCAACTTTACCTTCAGCTGACCCGTGCTTGACGCACACCTTCTGCCAGCGCAGCGCAAAGGCTCAGTACGCCATCAATCGCCTGATCCGGTGTCGTAGCGTTGGCGATGTGATCGATCAACGCCGACCCCACAACCACACCGTCTGCCAGACGAGCAATGGAAGCGGCCTGCTCCGGGGTACGAATGCCGAAACCGATGCTGATCGGCAAATCAGTGTGGCGACGCAAACGGGCAACTGCCTCTTCAACGTGTTCCAGAGTCGCTGCACCTGCACCGGTCACACCGGCCACCGACACGTAGTACACGAAACCGGAGCTGCCGTTCAGAACGGTTGGAAGACGCACGTCATCGGTGGTCGGTGTGGTCAGGCGGATGAAATCCAGGCCCGCTGCCTGAGCCGGGTCGCACAATTCACCGTTATGTTCCGGTGGCAAGTCGACCACGATCAAACCATCAACACCGGCCTCTTTGGCGTCGGCGATGAAGCGCGGCACGCCGTACATGTGGATCGGGTTGAAGTAACCCATCAGCACCAGCGGAGTCTCGCTATTGCCTTCACGGAACTCTCGAACCATTTGCAGGGTTTTCGCCAGGTTCTGTTTGGCGCCCAAGGCGCGAATGTTGGCCAGCTGGATCGCCGGGCCATCGGCCATCGGATCGGTGAAGGGCATGCCCAATTCGATCACGTCGGCGCCAGCAGCGGGCAAGCCTTTGAGGATCGCCAGGGAAGTGTCGTAGCTCGGGTCACCAGCGGTGACGAAGGTCACCAGGGCGGCGCGATTCTGTTCTTTAAGTTCGGCAAAGCGCGTTTGCAGGCGGCTCATCAGTGTTTCTCCTGCTTCGATTGCTCTTGTTGAGAGTGTTCCATGTGGTGCATTACGGTCTGCATGTCTTTGTCGCCACGGCCCGACAGGTTGACCACCATCAGGTGATCTTTCGGCAGGGTCGGCGCGCGTTTAAACACTTCGGCCAGGGCGTGGGCGCTTTCCAATGCAGGAATAATCCCTTCCAGGCGGCAGCATTTGTGGAACGCGTCGAGAGCCTCGTCGTCGGTCACTGAGGTGTACTGAACGCGGCCGATGTCATGCAACCAAGCATGTTCCGGGCCGATACCTGGATAGTCGAGGCCGGCGGAAATCGAGTGGGCGTCGATGATCTGGCCATCGTCGTCCTGCAACAGGAAGGTACGGTTGCCGTGCAACACGCCCGGCACGCCGCCGTTCAGGCTGGCCGCGTGCTTGCCGGTTTCGATACCGTAACCAGCGGCTTCCACGCCAATGATCTCGACACTCTTGTCGTCAAGGAACGGGTGGAACAGGCCCATGGCGTTGGAGCCACCACCGATGCACGCCACCAGGCTATCCGGCAGACGGCCTTCCTGAGCTTGCAACTGATCACGGGTTTCCTTGCCGATCACGGCCTGGAAGTCGCGAACCATGGCTGGATAAGGGTGCGGACCGGCCACAGTGCCGATCAGATAGAAGGTGCTGTCGACGTTGGTCACCCAGTCACGCAGCGCTTCGTTCATCGCGTCTTTCAGGGTGCCGGTGCCAGCCACGACAGGGATCACTTCAGCACCCAGCAGCTTCATGCGGAACACGTTGGCTTGCTGACGCTCGATGTCGGTGGTGCCCATGTAGATCACGCAGTCGAGACCAAAGCGCGCCGCCACGGTGGCCGTCGCCACGCCGTGCATGCCCGCGCCAGTCTCGGCGATGATGCGTTTCTTACCCATGCGCCGTGCCAGCAGGATCTGGCCGATGCAGTTATTGATCTTGTGCGCGCCGGTGTGGTTCAGCTCTTCGCGCTTGAGATAAATCTTCGCGCCGCCGCAGAACTCGGTCAGGCGTTCGGCGTAATACAGCGGGCTTGGACGTCCGACGTAGTCTCGCTGGAAGTAGGCCAATTCTTCTTTGAACGCCGGATCTTCCTTGGCCGCTTCGTATTCGCGGGCCAGGTCGAGGATCAACGGCATCAGGGTTTCGGCGACGTAGCGGCCGCCGAACGCGCCAAACAGGCCGTTGGCGTCGGGGCCGTTGCGCAGATTAGTCTGAGTCATGGGTCGCTCCGGTTGAATGGGTGAGATGATGCTTGTGAAGAGAGAGTGGGCTTAACTCTACCCCTGACAGCCCAACCTGAAAACCGATAAGATCGCCACAACCTGTCAGGAAAACTCACAGATTATATGAGCCACGACCTTCCCCCGCTGAACGCACTTCGCGCCTTCGAAGCCACTGCCCGACTGAATAGCGTCAGTCAGGCCGCCGAACAGCTGCATGTCACCCATGGCGCGGTCAGCCGGCAGCTCAAGGTGCTCGAAGAACACCTCGGTGTCAGCCTGTTCATCAAGGACGGTCGCGGCCTTAAACTCACAGATGCCGGTATTCGGTTGCGCGATGCCAGCGGCGAAGCTTTCGAACGCTTACGGACAGTCTGTGCAGAGCTGACGCAAAGCACCGCCAACGCGCCCTTTGTGCTTGGCTGCTCGGGAAGTCTGCTCGCGCGCTGGTTTATTCCACGCCTGGGACGGCTGAATGCAGACCTGCCAGATTTACGCCTGCACCTGTCAGCCGGAGAAGGCGATCTCGATCCGCGTCGGCCCGGGCTCGATGCGTTGCTGGTGTTTGCAGAGCCACCATGGCCAGCGGACATGCAGGTTTATGAACTGACCAGCGAACGGATCGGCCCGGTGATGAGCCCACGATTCGCCGGGTACGCCAGGTTGCAAGGCGCTCCGGCCATGGCGCTGCTGAACGAGCCACTACTACACACCACCTCACGCCCCCAAGCGTGGCCGAGCTGGGCGCAGCAAAGCGGCCTCGACGCCAAAGCGTTGAAATACGGTCAGGGTTTTGAGCATTTGTATTACTTGCTGGAAGCCGCAGTGGCCGGCCTCGGGGTGGCAATTGCACCGGAGCCGCTGGTGGCCGAAGACGTGAAGGCCGGTCGCCTGGTTGCGCCATGGGGTTTCAGTGAAACCCCGGCGCAACTGGCGTTGTGGCTACCCAAGCGTGCCGCGGACGGGCGGGCTCGGCAATTGGCGCAGTGGCTCAAGAACGAACTGCACCCAGCGGATCAGTTCCCGCGTTTGCACAGCAGATAGGCCGCGAGAAGGCCCAACGCACCCACGGCAACACCGGCTGTCGTCCAAGGGTGTTCCTGAGCGTAGTCCCGCGTGGCGATTCCGGTTTCACGGGTTTTGACTTTGACGTCTTCGTACGCATCGCTGAGCAGATGACGCGAATGTTTCAGCGCACTTTCGGCGTTGGCTTTCAGGGTTTTGAGGGTTCTACGCGACTCGTCTGACGCATCATCTTTCAAGCTTTCCAACGATTTCAGCAGACTCTCGATTTCGGCTTCCATGCTTTGCAATGAGGCTTTACGTAATGAAGTGGTGGCCATGGTGGCTCTCCTGCATTGATTGAGTTGCGTGTGATGGTTGGGACTTCAGGGGTTGGAGAAAGTGCAGTAAATCTGTGCATCCCTATCGGATTGGCCAACGCGAGTAAGACGAAAAATCACTGCTAGGCTGTAATTCACACCCTGAGGAGAACGCCATGACTGACCATCACACCTACAAAAAAGTCGAACTGGTCGGCTCGTCCACCAGTAGCATTGAAGATGCCATCAATAACGCGCTTGCCGAAGCCAGCAAAAGCCTCAAGCTCATGGAATGGTTTGAAGTGACTGAAACCCGCGGGCACATCAAGGACGGCAAGGCGGCCCATTTTCAGGTGACGCTCAAAGTCGGATTCCGGATTGCCAGTAGCTGAGTTTGAGCTAGTCTTCTAGACTTGCGCGCTGGCCGAGTGCCATCTGGAAAGGCAAAGCGCTACATGTGTGTATCCAGCAAATGGGTGGATGCCTCTTTTGATCCGACCAGGGGAATGCGACCGATGAAGAAATTTATTTTGGCGGGTTGTTTGTTGAGCCTTGCGGGAACAGCCTTTGCCCAGGGCAAGTCTTGCGACGAGCTGAAAGCCGAAATCGCAGCGAAACTGGATGCCAAGGGTATTGCTAATTACACGCTGGAAATTATCGAAAAAGGCGCTGCTGCTGAAGGAAAAGTCGTTGGCACCTGTGAAAAAGGCTCCAGGCAAATCGTCTACAAGCAGGGCTGACCCTCTTCGAAACTGAAAAGCCGACGCAATGGCGTCGGCTTTTTTGTGGGTGCCGTTTAAGTTTCAGCCCTTCATAACCTGCGCCAACAATTCATAGGAGCGCAGACGATCGGCATGTTCGTACAGGTCGCAGGTAAAAATCAGTTCGTCGGCCTGCGTCTGTTCGACCAGCACGTCCAGTTTGGCGCGGATTTTCTGCGGTCTGCCCACCATCGCCAACCCGAGGAAATCACTGACCGCTTCCCTTTCGTGCGGCAGCCACAACCCGTCCATGGTTTTCACCGGCGGACGCTGAACCAGACTTTGTCCACGCATCAGCGCGAGAATCCGCTGATAGACCGACGTCGCCAGGTAATCAGCCTGCTCGTCCGTATCAGCAGCCACCAGCGGCACACCGAGCATCACGTAGGGCTTATCCAATACCGCTGAAGGCTTGAAGTGGTTGCGGTAGACGCGAATCGCCTCATGCATGAAACGCGGTGCGAAATGCGAGGCGAAGGCGTAGGGCAAACCACGCTCACCGGCCAGTTGCGCGCTGAACAGGCTGGAGCCCAGCAACCAGACAGGGACGTTGGTGCCGGTGCCCGGCATGGCGATGATTCGCTGGTCCGGGGTGCGTGGGCCGAGGTAACGCATTAATTCAGCCACGTCTTGCGGGAAGTCATCAGCACTGCCGGAACGTTCACGGCGTAGCGCACGAGCGGTCATTTGATCGGAGCCGGGCGCACGGCCCAACCCCAGGTCAATACGGCCCGGGTACAGACTTTCCAGGGTACCGAACTGTTCGGCGATCACCAGCGGCGCGTGGTTAGGCAGCATCACGCCACCCGAACCGACACGAATGGTCGAGGTGCCGCCCGCCAGATAGCCAAGCAACACGGACGTCGCCGAGCTGGCGATGCCGTCCATGTTGTGGTGCTCGGCAACCCAAAAGCGGTTGTAGCCGAATTTTTCGACGTGCTGCGCCAGGTCCAGGGAGTTGCGCAGCGACTGAGCTGCGCTGCCGTTCTCGCGCACAGGCACCAGATCAAGGGTCGAGAACTTAATGTCGGACAGTCGTTTCATAAACCTGCTTCTCCAATTGAGGTCGCAGGTTTTTCTTGCAAACGAAAACCTGCCGAATCCATAAGCGTGCTTCATGCAATGAGGGCATATACCCGAGTTTCAATAGCCAAGCCCAAAAAAACCTACGAAAACGGTAGGACTAATCAGATCAGGTGAACTTTGTATCACCGTCTATCCTCAGAACCCTAGCAACCGAAAACCACCAAGGCGCGGCGCTTCGCGCCGGATATTGAGGAGGCAGAAATGGCTATTACGAAGAAAGCATCGGCTCATTGGGAAGGTGACCTGAAAACCGGTATTGGCTCGATCTCCACTGAAACCGGCGTGCTCAGAGAAGCGCCTTACGGCTTCAAAGCGCGTTTCGAGGGCGGCAAAGGCACCAATCCGGAAGAACTGATCGGCGCAGCCCATGCGGGTTGCTTCTCCATGGCGTTTTCAATGATTCTTGGTGATGCCGGTCTCAAGGCTGACAGCATCGATACGAATGCCGAAGTCACCCTGGATCAAGTGGACGGTGGATTTTCGATCACAGCCGTCAAGTTGATCCTCCAGGCGAAAATCCCTGGGGCAACTCAGGCGCAGTTCGAGGAATTGAGCAACAAGGCCAAAGAAGGCTGCCCGGTTTCCAAAGTTTTGAATGCGAAAATCAGTCTGGAGGCGACATTGCTCAGCTGATCAACGCTTTTACAGTCACCTGGAAAAGATCGCGGCTTTAAGCAGGCAGCGGTCTTTTTTTTGCGCACGGACAAAACCTGGCCAGCCAAATTGTGGTCGAATAAATGACAGCAGTGAAAGCGTATTACCCTGCGCGCTGCCTCAAAGGAGCTTCAACCATGAAACGTTTTGCCTTGGCGGTTATCTGTTGCGCACTGGCCACATCGGCCCTTGCGAAGACGAAATCCTGTGAAGAATTAAAGGCCGAAATCGAAGCCAAGATTCAGGCCAATAACGTCTCTTCCTACACCCTGGAAATCGTCACCAATGACGAAGTCCACGATCAGAACATGGTCGTAGGCTCGTGCGAAAACGGCACCAAGAAAATTATTTACCAGAAAAACGACCGCTGACTCGCCTCACATCAGGCAATAGGACTCGCTATCTTCAGCGACGATCTCGCGTTTTGCGTTGTACAGCCGGGCGCCGGGGGTAAACACTATAGACTGGCCTACCAGCAAATAACGCTGACCAGCTTCGAAATGATCGTACTTGATGGTCAGGTAGCACAACCGTTCCGCCGGGCCGCCCATCATCCCCCAACCTCCGCCCCCGCCTGGCACTTGAAAGTCGAATCGAACGAGCAACACGTGACTGCCGGGCATGACCTGGAAAAAACGCCCGTCACGCAAACGCTGATTGTCCAGCCGTTCGGCCATCAACAACGTATCGTTGGGGAATGGCGTAGAAAAATCGACCCAGGCCATCTGCGGATCAACCGGCGGCAACGGGCTCTGACAACCAGCAACTGCACTGGCGGCGAGCAACAGCATCAACCTGCGCATGATGAATGTCCCAATGATTTGGTCATTCAGCATAACGCTGATCAGGTGTGTTGGCAGCCTGCCTGTGTGCCTTGGCCAATCACTTTTCCCTGTTGGTTATAGAGTTTTGCCCACGGACGAAAGCCGATATTCCCCGCGTGCAGCTGATAGCGCTCACCGGCGCTGAATTCGCTGTATTTCACATTTAACTGACAGTCACGCCACAGCGGCGCGGCATCCGGGCCGATATTGGTCGGTTCGACCGGGAACTTATAACGCACTGTCAGCTCATGACTACCCGGCGGCACCTGAAAATAGCGTTTGTCGGTGGCGGCTTTATCGTCGACGTCCAATGCCTGCAGCTTCGTGTCTTCCTGTTGTGAGTTCAGGTCGATCCAGGCTTGCGACGGGTCATGGTAGGGCAGTCCAAATCCAGCACAGCCTGTCAGCAATAACAGGCTCCCCGTCAGCATCAACTTGTGCATAGCGCAGCTCCGGTCAGGCGGGATAGTCTTGCGGCAGACTTTCCAGGGATGATTTTATTTTGATCAGGCCGTTTCCAAGCCTTGGGTTACTTGATCGCGTTTTCCGCGTTTTGTTTCCGGGTGTGTTGCTTTTGTTACTCAACGGTTGCGCCAGCGTCAGCTATTACGGTCAATTGGCCAGTGGCCAGCTGCAACTGCTGCAGTCTCGTGAACCGGTGGCCGAGGTGATTGCAGATCCCTCCCGTGATCAGAAACTGCGCGCCCATCTGACCCAGTCACAAAAAGCCCGGACATTCGCCAGCGAGCAACTGCACCTGCCGGATAATCAAAGCTACCGGCTATATGCCGACATTGGCCGGCCGTACGTGGTCTGGAATGTCTTCGTCACGCCTGAGTTTTCCCTGACGCCGCAGAACCATTGCTTCCCGATCGCAGGTTGTGTCGCCTATCGCGGTTACTACAGCCAGAGCGCCGCCCGCGGCGAGGCAGCCGTGCAGCGCCTTCAAGGAATGGACGTATCGATTGGCGGCGTCGAGGCTTACTCGACGCTTGGCTGGTTCAACGATCCGATCATCAGCTCGATGATGGGCTGGGGTGACGAACGGCTGGCCAGCCTGATTTTCCATGAGTTGGCGCATCAACGTATTTATGTGAAGGACGACACGGAGTTCAACGAGTCTTTCGCCACCTTCGTCGAACAGGAAGGCACCCGCCAGTGGCGCGCATCCCGCAATCTGGCGCCAGACAACGGCACACAGGAACAGCGACGGGATCAATTTATTCAACTGGTGCTGGATACTCGCACGCGCCTTGAAAAACTGTACGCCCAGCCATTGCCGGCGGATCAAATGCGCCAGCGCAAGGCTGCCGAGTTCGAGCGGCTGCGCAGCGAATACCGGCAGTTACGCGATAGCCAATGGGCTGGGGACAAACGCTATGACGCCTGGATCAGCGCGCCGATGAACAATGCCCGGCTGTTGCCGTTTGGGTTGTATGACCAATGGGTGCCGGCGTTTAGCGTGTTGTTCAGGCAAGAGGGTTGGGATTGGGTGAGGTTTTATGCGGCGGTCGAACAGCTGGGGGCGTTGCCGGTTGGGGAACGCAAGGCGGCGTTGAGAGCCTTGGCAAAATCGAAAATTTCCGCTGGTTGAGCGGGCCTCTTCGCGAGCAAGCCCGCTCCCACATTCAACCAGGTTTATCCATTGAGGAATGCGATCGAATGTGGGAGCGGGCTTGCTCGCGAATGGATTTATCAGCGCTGCAAAAACGCCTGATGCATCTCATCCAGCGTTTCGAAATGATAGGTCGGCGCTTCTGCACTCAGCTCTTCGTGGCTGCCGAACCCATAACCCACAGCCGCCGAGTCCAGCCCATTACTGCGCGCACCGATCAGGTCATGTTTGCGGTCGCCGATCATCAGTGTGTTGGCAGGATCCAGACCTTCTTCAGCCATCAGATGCGCAATCAACTCAACCTTATTCGTACGCGTGCCATCCAGCTCACTGCCGTAAATAACTTTGAAGTGTTTAGCGAAGTCGAAGTGCCGGGCAATTTCCCGGGCGAAAACCCAAGGCTTGGACGTGGCGATGTACAACTGCCGCCCTTGCCCGCTCAACGTTTCCAACAGCGGGGTGACGCCATCAAACACGCTGTTCTCATACAGACCGGTGACCTTGAAGCGCTCACGATAGAAATTCACCGCTTCCCAGGCCTTGGCCTCATCGAATTCGTAAAACTGCATGAACGCCTGCAACAGCGGCGGGCCGATGAAGTGTTCCAACTTTGTCAGATCGGGTTCATCGATGCCCAGTTTGCTCAGGGCGAACTGGATCGAACGCGTGATGCCTTCGCGCGGGTCGGTCAACGTGCCATCGAGGTCGAATAAAACGGTTTGGTAATGCATGACTATTCCTGGGCAATAACGGGGCAGGGTCAGAGCTGGTCGTAACCTTCAGCCAGATGCAGATCCTTGAGCTTCACGTAATTCGCCGCGCTGTAGGTGAAAAAGGCGTTCTCCTTGTCGGTCAGTGGGCGGATCTGTTTCACCGGGCTGCCGACATAAAGGAAGCCGCTTTCCAGGCGCTTGCCCGGCGGCACCAGGCTGCCAGCGCCGATGATCACCTCATCCTCGACCACCGCACCGTCCATGACGATGCTGCCCATGCCGATCAGAACCCGGCTGCCCACGCTGCAACCGTGGAGCATGACTTTATGCGCGATGGTCACGTCGTCGCCGATCAGCAACGGAAAGCCATCGGGGTTGAACGGGCCGGCATGGGTGATGTGCAAAACGCAGCCGTCCTGAACACTGGTGCGCGCGCCAATGCGGATGCGGTGCATGTCACCGCGGATCACTGTCAGCGGCCAGACAGAGCTGTCTTCGCCGATTTCGACGTCGCCGATCACCACCGCCGAGCCGTCGACAAAAGCGCCTTTGCCCAGCAGCGGCGTGTGGTTCTGATACTTGCGAAGGGTCACGATAGGGTTTCTCTCTGTTGCTGATAGCTGCGGTGAGCGTCGATTGTAATTAAGATGGCCGCATGTTTCTTCCAGCCAAGGTGCCAACCGTGAGCGTGAACAACCCTCTTTTGCAGTCCTATGACCTGCCACCGTTCTCGGCGATCCGTGCCGAACACGTGCAGCCAGCCATTGAACAGATCCTGGCTGACAACCGCGCCGCCATTATCGAGATCCTCAAGACCCAGGGCAAACAACCTACCTGGGCTGGTCTTGTACTGGCAATGGATGAACTCAACGATCGCCTGGGCGCGGCCTGGAGCCCGGTCAGCCACCTGAATGCCGTGTGCAACAGCGCCGAATTGCGTGAAGCCTATGAATCCTGCCTGCCGGCCTTGAGTGCCTACTCCACCGAACTGGGCCAGAACCGCGAATTGTTCGAAGCCTTCGAAGCCTTGGCCAACAGCCCGGAAGCCGCCGGTTTCGATGTGGCGCAGAAAACTATCCTGGAACACTCACTGCGTGACTTCCGCCTGTCGGGTATTGACCTGCCAGAGGCCGAGCAAAAGCGTTACGCCGAAGTGCAGAGCAAGCTCTCGGAACTGGGCAGCCGCTTCTCCAACCAGCTGCTCGACGCCACTCAGGCCTGGACCCGGCACGTCACCGATGAAGCCAGCCTCGCCGGCCTGACCGATTCGGCCAAGGCGCAAATGGCCGCCGCCGCACAGGCCAAAGGCCTGGAAGGCTTCCTGATCACCCTGGAATTCCCGAGCTACTACGCGGTGATGACCTACGCCCACGACCGGGCCCTGCGCGAAGAAGTCTACGCCGCCTACTGCACACGTGCGTCGGACCAAGGCCCGAATGCCGGCCAGAACGATAACGGCCCGGTGATGGAAGAAATCCTCGACCTGCGCCAGGAACTGGCCAGGCTGCTGGGTTTCACCAGTTTCTCCGAGTTGAGCCTGGCCACCAAAATGGCCGAGTCCAGCGATCAGGTGCTCAGCTTTCTGCGTGACCTGGCCAAACGCAGCAAGCCGTTTGCCGCGCTGGACCTGGAACAGCTCAAAGCCTATGCCGCCGAACAGGGTTGCCCGGACCTGCAAAGCTGGGACAGCGGTTTCTACGGCGAGAAGCTGCGCGAGCAGCGTTACAGCGTGGCTCAGGAAGCCCTGCGCGCCTACTTCCCGATCGACAAGGTGTTGGGTGGCTTGTTCGCCATCGTCCAGCGTCTGTACGGCATCGAAATCGCCGAGCAGAAAGGCTTCGATACCTGGCACCCGGATGTTCGCCTGTTTGAAATCAAGGAAAACGGCCAGCACGTCGGCCGCTTCTTCTTCGACCTTTACGCCCGTGCCAACAAACGCGGCGGTGCTTGGATGGACGGCGCTCGCGACCGTCGCCGCACGGCCGAAGGCGCGTTGCAAAACCCGGTGGCCAATCTGGTATGCAACTTCACCCCGGCCGACAGCGGCAAGCCTGCACTGCTGACCCATGATGAAGTCACCACCCTGTTCCACGAGTTCGGTCACGGCCTGCACCACCTGCTGACCCGCGTCGAACACGCCGGCGTCTCAGGCATCAACGGCGTGGCTTGGGATGCCGTCGAGCTGCCGAGCCAGTTCATGGAAAACTGGTGCTGGGAGCCAGAAGGCCTGGCGCTGATCTCCGGTCATTACGAAACCGGCGAGCCACTGCCTCAAGACCTGCTGCAGAAAATGCTCGCGGCGAAAAATTTCCAGTCCGGCCTGATGATGGTCCGTCAGCTGGAGTTTTCGCTGTTCGACTTCGAACTGCACGCCACCCACGGTGATGGCCGTAGCGTGGCGCAGGTGCTTGAAGGCGTGCGTGATGAGGTATCGGTCATGCGTCCCCCGGCCTACAACCGTTTCCCGAACAGCTTTGCGCACATCTTCGCTGGCGGTTACGCGGCGGGTTACTACAGCTACAAATGGGCGGAAGTGCTGTCCGCCGATGCGTTCTCGAAGTTCGAAGAAGACGGCGTGCTCAATGCCGAGACCGGTCGCGCATTCCGCGAAGCCATTCTGGCGCGCGGTGGCTCCCAGGAACCGATGGTGCTGTTCGTCGACTTCCGTGGCCGTGAGCCCTCGATTGACGCACTCTTGCGCCACAGCGGCCTGAGTGAGGACGCGGCAGCATGAGCGAGGGGCCTGTGATTACCAAAAAACGCTTTATCGCCGGGGCGGTCTGCCCGGCGTGCAGCGAGCCGGACAAGTTGATGATGTGGAACGAAGACGAAGTCCCACACCGCGAGTGTGTGGCCTGCGGTTATTCCGACACATTGAATGAACAAGGCCTGTCCGTGCCCAAGGAGTTGGGCACGCGGGTCAATACTTCGGCGCTGAAAGTGCCGGACGCCAAGGTTCAGGCCGTACAGTTTTTCCCGAACCCGAAGCTGAAGAAAAAGCCTGACGAGCAACACTGAGTGACCACCACCTTGCGCCTTTGAACCGGGCTCAAGGTGGTGCCCTCCCCCCTGTTTATTCAACGTGAGCGGATTTCAACCAGCTCTTCATCGAACATGCGGCGAACGGGGTGGTGCTGCAATCGCCATTGGCCAACGCGGTGCGAAGTTTGTCGACATCGGCCTGCATCATGTAGCGCACGCCATCCTTGAAATGAGTACTGTCACCAAAGCCGCCCCGCGTCATTTCGTCCAGGGCGTCTTCCTTGCTCCAACCCTGGATCACGACCCGATACATGGCCGCCATCAAGCCCGTGCGATCCGACCCGTGTTTGCAGTGCATCAACACTGGGCCATGGGACTCGGCAGTCTGAATGGCACGAAGGGCTTTAAGGACATCCTCGTCATCTACGTGATTGGTGCGATAGGGCAACTGGACCTGAGTGATACCCGGCGTAGACAACCAGCTTGAATCCGTCTCGGGCAGGAAATTGATGACGGTTTTCACCTTGAGTTTTTCCAGCAACGCAATGACGCCACGGTCAGGCAAGGCGCTGCGGTAGAGCGTCGGGGACATTTGAAAGAGGTTGTATTGCATTTCCACCGGTTGAGCCCATTCCGCCGGACGAGGGGACGTGCTGTCATCCGCATGGACCAGAGTCAGGTTGAAAAATGCGGCCAGTGATATCAGAAACGTCGCAGAAAATAGGCGCAGTCGGGACATGCTCGGGCAACCGTATGGGAATCGGGTGGCTAGGTGTCACAGAGCTTCGGCTCCAAGCAGTCAAAGGCCTGTGAGCCGGCTGTCAAAGAATTGTGAATGGAATGGCTTATCCCGGCTTTATTCGCGACACCTATAAGCCTCTATAAAAAAACGACACGGAGAAGTTCCGTGTCGTTTATTGCAATCAATACTTATTGATTGCAGGAGTTAAGCTGCTTTCAAGGATTAATAATCTTCGAGTAGGCTTTCGCCAATGCAATCAAAACAACTTTGTCCTGCGCATCGATTGCACCATCGCCGTTGACATCAGGTGTGTTGCCCATGGTAAAGGTGATGCCGCCATCGTTGGACACAGCCTCGCGAGTACTGGAGTCCAGCAGAGAGTAGGTGGGCGCACGGTTTTCAGGG
Organism: Pseudomonas sp. BE134; assembly: GCF_031456105.1. Taxonomy (NCBI): domain Bacteria; kingdom Pseudomonadati; phylum Pseudomonadota; class Gammaproteobacteria; order Pseudomonadales; family Pseudomonadaceae; genus Pseudomonas; species Pseudomonas sp. BE134. Next base: position 25,965 of record NZ_JAVDUA010000005.1, read on the forward strand.
TCATAACCCTCTTCCTTTAACGCGAACTGCATGGAAACCCGAACTTCTTTTGGACTAACGATAGAAGGCGCTTGTAGTTGCAGAAATACACCGCGCTGATTGTAGCCAGACATTTATTAAATCCTTTTAATATTGAGAACACGACAACTTCGTGTGAAGCGAAGAATACTGATAACACCATTAAAAGTACTACGCGCTTTATGTTTCGCATAATGACAAAACTCAAAACTGTCAGGTGCTGAACGGCACTGTTCGATTGCGTCAAACCCGGATACTGTATGCACATACAGCTAAAGGATATTGTCGATGACTACGCCCTTGCCTCCTCGTGGACGCGGCACCGCGACCAACCCGCACAACCGTTTCGCACCGAATCGTTCGGTGACCGAGGATGACGGCTGGTATCAGGAGGTACCTGTCACCCAAGGCACCGAGGTGCGTATCGAAACGGCGAAAACCATCATCACCCGCAACAACTCGCCGGACTTGCCCTTTGATCGCTCGATCAATCCCTATCGCGGCTGCGAACACGGCTGCATCTATTGCTATGCGCGGCCCAGTCACGCTTATTGGGACATGTCGCCGGGGCTGGATTTCGAAACCAGGCTGATCGCCAAGACCAACGCCGCCGATGTACTGGAAGAACAACTGAGCAAACGCGGCTATCAATGCGCGCCAATCAACCTGGGTTCCAACACCGATCCTTACCAGCCCATCGAGCGCGAGCACAACATCACTCGCAAAACCCTCGAAGTGCTGCTGCGTTACCGTCATCCGGTGACCATCATCACCAAAGGCTCGCTGATTCTTCGTGATCTGGACCTGCTTGCCGAACTCGCCGAGCAACGCCTGGTGGCGGTAATGATCAGCCTCACCACCCTCGACGACGAACTCAAGCGCATCCTCGAACCACGTGCCGCAGCACCCAAGGCCCGGTTACGGGCTATACGCGTGATGCGTGAAGCGGGAATTCCGGTGGGTGTGTTGTGCTCGCCGATGATTCCGATGATCAATGACAGTGAACTCGAAAGCTTGCTCACGGAGGCTCATGGGGCCGGCGCGCAAAGTGCGGCGTACATGATGTTGCGCCTGCCACTGGAAGTGGCGCCGCTGTTCGAAGAATGGCTGGCGGCCCACTATCCCCAGCGTGCCGCTCATGTATTGAGCCTTATCCGCCAGAGCCGTGGCGGCGAGCTCTATGACAGCCGGTTTGGTGCCCGGATGCGCGGCGAAGGCCCCTTTGCCGACCTGCTGGCGCAACGTTTTTCCAAAGCCATAAAACGCCTGGGACTTAATCGTCGCGAAGGTTTTGATCTGGACTGCGAAGCCTTCTGTCCGCCGGGTCGCCAGATGTCATTGATTTGAGGACAATTGGCCTAAAGTTGAGTTGTGAGAAATACCTTACGCCTTCGGCTGGTCACGTTTTTTGTGACCTGGAACACGCGTTCTAGAGCGCTCTATTCAGTTTGAGTTAAGTTTCGGCCGCTACCTTGTTCATCGAGTGACTGATGGGTCGAGTTGATGACCTGGATGTTTTTTAAACAGCCACTGGCTTCACATCGGACAAAACGGGAAACTTCCCTGACTCCGCCAATGAGGATGAATTCATGAGTGACAAGGATAAACAGCCTTCCGCTGCGTCGGCGCAAGTACTCCCCGAGGCGGAAACCGCCGATGCAGCGCTGCAGCATATCGTTGACGGCTTTTTGCATTTTCATCACGAGGTCTTTCCACAGCAGGAAGAGCTCTTCAAAAAACTCGCCACGGCCCAGAGCCCCAGAGCGATGTTCATCGCCTGCGCCGATTCGCGCATCGTTCCTGAACTGATCACCCAAAGCGCTCCTGGCGATCTGTTCGTAACCCGTAACGTCGGCAACGTTGTACCGCCTTACGGGCAAATGAACGGCGGTGTTTCCACCGCCATCGAATACGCGGTCCTGGCCCTCGGCGTGCAGCACATCATCATATGCGGGCACTCCGACTGCGGTGCGATGCGTGCGGTGCTGAACCCACAAAGCCTGGAAAAAATGCCCACGGTCAAAGCCTGGCTGCGTCACGCCGAAGTGGCAAAAACCATGGTCCAGGAAAATTGCCATTGCGCTGACGAAAACGAAAGCATGCACATCCTCACCGAGGAAAATGTGATCGCTCAGCTACAGCATTTACGCACGCATCCATCGGTAGCCTCACGCATGGCCAACGGTCATCTGTTTATCCATGGCTGGGTGTACAGCATCGAAACCAGCGAAATCAAAGCTTACGACGCGGACCAGGGTTGTTTCCTGCCGCTCGATGGCAGCCATCCGATTCCGGTGGCAACGCCCAAAGCGCGTTTCTAAAACCTCCTAAATCCCCCGCGTGGTGTTTGCCGAGGCTACTGATTCAGTAGCCCGGCTTAGCCATGCCTGAAAAAAGTCGGGAGCGTCAACATGCGTGCTGCGCAACTTAAAGCTGTTTTGCCACGGGAGCTATTGGCTTCGGTGGTCGTGTTCCTGGTCGCCCTGCCCTTGTGCATGGGTATCGCCATCGCTTCGGGGCTGCCACCAGCCAAGGGTTTGATCACCGGGATCATCGGCGGTCTGGTCGTGGGTTGGCTTGCCGGCTCGCCGCTGCAAGTCAGTGGCCCTGCGGCGGGCTTGGCGGTTCTGGTGTTCGAACTGGTGCGCCAGCACGGCATCGCCATGCTCGGCCCCATCCTGCTGCTGGCGGGGTTAATGCAATTGGTCGCCGGGCGCCTGAAACTCGGTTGCTGGTTTCGGGTCACTGCGCCAGCGGTGGTGTACGGCATGCTCGCCGGGATTGGCGTGCTGATCGTGCTGTCGCAGGTGCACGTCATGCTCGACGGGGTACCCAAGCCTTCCGGACTGGATAACCTGGCAGCCTTTCCAGTCGCAGTGTTGCAGGCCCTGCCGTCGCTGGGATGGCAAGCCGGGTTGCTTGGGCTGTCGACAATGGCGGTGATGTGGCTGTGGGAAAAATTCCGGCCCCATTCCCTGCGGTTTGTTCCGGGAGCGCTTCTGGGCGTAGGTCTGGCAACAGTCGCCAGCCTGATGCTCGCGTTGCAGGTCAAACGCGTGGAAGTCCCTGCCAACCTGGCCGAGGCCATCGATTGGCTGAAACCCGCTGACTTACTCAATCTGGCGGACCCGACGTTGCTGGTCGCCGCATTCGCCGTGGCGTTTATCGCCAGCGCCGAAACCCTGCTGTCGGCGGCCGCAGTGGACCGCATGCACAGCGGCCAGCGTTCCGACTTCGACCGGGAATTGTCGGCGCAAGGTGTGGGCAACATGCTCTGCGGTTTATTGGGCGCGTTGCCTATGACGGGCGTGATCGTACGCAGTTCCGCCAATGTCCAGGCCGGCGCCACCACGCGACTGTCGACCATCTTCCACGGTCTGTGGCTACTGGCGTTCGTGTTGTTGCTATCGAGTGTGTTGCAAAGCATACCGGTAGCGAGCCTTGCCGGTGTGCTGGTCTACACCGGTTTCAAACTGGTCGATCTCAAGGCCTTTCGCGGTCTGGGCCGCTATGGCCGGATGCCGATGTTCACCTACGCGGCGACTGCGCTGGCGATCATCTTTACTGACCTGCTCACAGGTGTGTTGATTGGCTTCGGCCTGACCCTGGCCAAACTGGCCTGGAAGGCTTCACGACTGAAAATCAGCTTGATCGACTTGCCGGCAAAGGGAGAAATGGAGTTGCGGCTGACGGGCGCAGCAACCTTTCTCAAGGTGCCGGCGCTGACCCAGGTGCTGGGCACCATTCCCGCAGGTGCAACGGTGCATGTGCCGCTCAATAACCTGAGCTACATCGATCACTCGTGCCTTGAGTTGCTTGAGGAATGGGGTCGGGCGAATGCGGCCAAGGGTTCGATACTACTGATTGAAGCGCGGGGGTTGAAGCGCAGGTTGGAAGGGCGGTTGCGGACCACATCCGGCGTAGGTGCTGCCGGGTAGATAAATCCGTGTAGAAGTGAGCCTGCTCGCGATAGCGGTGTGTCAATCGACATCAATGTTGAGTGAACTATTGCCATCGCGAGCAGGCTCGCTCCCACAGGGGTCAGTGTTGAATCTAAAGGGTCAAGCCGCCGGCTGATCCAGCTCCAGGCCTACGCCCAATCGGCGCGACATGCACGGCCAGCGCTTCCACGCGGCGCCGGTGTCCGGGCTATTGAGTTTCTCACGGTAGGCTTCCACCGATTCCAGCGCAAAACTCTCTTCGTTGAGCATCTCGTCGATGGTGTGATGTACCGCTTCGTCCAGTTGGTTGGCAAATTCCTCACCGATCAATTGGTGAGCAATCAAGTTGGCGACCGTCATGTCCAAGGGGATCAGTGGCTGGCCGAAATGCTTGATGTACAGGTCATTGACCTCTTCTACAAAGCGGTGCGCCAGGTAGGCTTCGTCCAGCAGGCTGTCCAGACCGACATGCCCGGCCATGATTGCCGGAGGCTGGAGGAAATACTGCTCGGCGATTTTCAGCACCGGTTTGATTTGCGATTCGATGCCCGCTTCCCTGGCGACTTCATTGGCTGCGTCCAGCAGGTCGGGCACTTCATCTATGTAGGCGCAAACAAAACGTGTCAGTACGCCATTGGCATCGGCCTCCGGCAATTGGATAGCAGGGTGAAGGTGAGGCAGTTTGGTCTGCAACTGACGTGTCAGCAGGCCGGTCTCTTTCTCGTGTTGTTGGGCTTTTTGGATCTGCTCGCGCAATGCGGCGGTGTTCATGAAAACTCCAGGATTCAACGGCAGTGAAATAGGAAAGACATAACTTAGCTGCCTTATGAAAAATGCTAAGACGCATTTGTCATAATTGTTTCATCCTTGAGACGCCTCCGTTATATCGGTTTGCCACCACTCGTCTGCATCCTTCTCCATTCTTGACCTTGAACGCAAGTCCCAGCTGTTTCAGATCATTTACGCCTTCACGTTGCGAGGTGGCAGTCGCTGTCTATACTCGGGATGGAATGGAGTTAGCTGATGACGCCCGACTGCACACGCAGCAAGGCTCGGCGATTCAAGTTCGTAGTCTGAAAAAGCCGCTCCCTTGCCGCAGGTGAAAGCCGGCGGGATAACAAGAACGATAAGGGGAACCCGCAATGATGCGACATCCACACGTCTGGATGGGCCTCCTGTTGTGGTCGATTTTCAGTCAGGCACAAGCCGCCTGGACTGTGAATATGGCGCCGGGAGCGACTGAAATCAGTCACGCAGTATTTGACCTGCACATGACCATTTTCTGGATCTGTGTAGTGATCGGCATCATCGTCTTCGGCGCCATGTTCTGGTCGATGATTCTGCACCGCCGCTCTACCGGGCAGGTGGCCGCAAAATTTCATGAAAGCACCACCGTTGAAATCCTCTGGACCATCGTGCCCTTCCTGATCCTGGTGGCCATGGCGGTGCCCGCGACGGCAACCCTGATCAAGATGTACGACGCCAGTGAGCCGGATATCGACATCCAGGTCACGGGCTATCAGTGGAAGTGGCACTACAAATACCTGGGCCAGGACGTTGAGTTCTTCAGCAACCTGACCACCCCCGCTGACCAGATCCACAATAAGGAAACCAAGGGCGAGCACTATTTGCTCGAGGTCGACAAGCCGCTGGTGCTGCCGATCGGCGCGAAGGTGCGCTTTCTGGTGACCTCCGCCGACGTCATCCACTCCTGGTGGGTCCCGGCCTTCGCGGTCAAGCGCGATGCGATCCCGGGGTTCGTCAACGAAGCCTGGACCCGCGTCGACAAGCCGGGCATCTACCGCGGCCAGTGCGCCGAGTTGTGCGGCAAGGACCACGGTTTCATGCCGATTGTGGTCGAGGTCAAGGAAAAGGCCGATTACGAAAAATGGCTCGCCGAACGCAAGGCTGAAGCCCTGCAACTCAAAGAGCTGACCAGCAAGGAATGGACCCTCGACGAGCTCAAGGAGCGCGGCGACAAGGTCTACCACACCACTTGCGTCGCCTGTCACCAGGCCGAAGGTCAGGGCCTGCCGCCGATGTTCCCGGCACTCAAGGGCTCGAAAATCGCTACCGGACCAATCAAGGACCACCTGAGCATTGTCTTCCACGGCAAGCCTGGCACCGCCATGGCGGCGTTTGGCAAGCAGCTGTCGGAAGTCGATATCGCGGCGGTCGTGACCTACGAACGTAACGCCTGGGGCAATAACAAGGGCGACATGGTCACTCCGAAAGAAGTGCTGGAGCTGAAACAGGCGGAAAGCAAATGACCCGGTCTATTGCGCACCCAAGGAACCGGTCGGGGCTACGCACCCCGGCTTGCCCAGCCCATCTGTTTGCAGGAGACAGAACATGACTGCTGTAGTCGATGAACATGTTCATACCGCCACCGACCACGCCCACGGCCCCGCCAAAGGCCTGATGCGCTGGGTGCTGACCACCAACCACAAAGACATCGGCACGCTGTACCTGTGGTTTGCGTTCTCCATGTTCTTGCTGGGGGGCTCGTTCGCGATGGTGATTCGCGCCGAGCTGTTCCAGCCGGGGCTGCAAATCGTCCAGCCGGAATTCTTCAACCAGATGACCACAATGCACGGTCTGGTGATGGTGTTCGGTGCGGTGATGCCGGCCTTCGTCGGCCTCGCCAACTGGATGATCCCGCTGATGATCGGCGCGCCGGACATGGCACTGCCACGGATGAACAACTTCAGCTTCTGGCTGCTGCCGGCGGCGTTCCTCCTGTTAGTGTCGACCCTGTTTTCCCCCGGTGGTGGTCCGAACTTCGGCTGGACGTTCTACGCCCCGCTGTCGACGACCTACGCACCGGAAAGCGTGACGTTCTTCATCTTCGCCATCCATTTGATGGGGATCAGTTCGATCATGGGCGCGATCAACGTGATCGCGACCATCCTCAACCTGCGCGCCCCCGGCATGACGTTGATGAAAATGCCGCTGTTCGTCTGGACCTGGTTGATTACCGCGTTCCTGCTGATCGCGGTGATGCCGGTACTGGCCGGATGCGTGACGATGATGCTGATGGACATCCACTTCGGTACCAGTTTCTTCAGTGCCGCCGGTGGCGGTGACCCGGTGTTGTTCCAGCACGTGTTCTGGTTCTTCGGTCACCCCGAGGTGTACATCATGATCCTGCCGGCCTTCGGTGCCGTCAGCTCGATCATTCCGGCCTTCTCGCGCAAGCCATTGTTCGGCTACACCTCGATGGTCTACGCCACGGCGAGTATTGCGTTCCTGTCGTTCATCGTCTGGGCGCACCACATGTTCGTGGTCGGCATTCCGTTGGTGGGCGAGTTGTTCTTCATGTATGCGACGTTGCTGATCGCCGTACCCACCGGGGTCAAGGTGTTCAACTGGGCCAGCACCATGTGGCAAGGCTCGCTGACCTTCGAAACGCCGATGCTGTTTGCGGTGGCGTTCGTGATCCTGTTCTCCATTGGTGGCTTCTCCGGGTTGATGCTGGCCATCGCACCGGCGGACTTCCAGTACCAGGACACCTACTTTGTGGTCGCACATTTCCACTATGTACTGGTACCGGGGGCGATTTTCGGGATCTTCGCCTCGGCCTACTACTGGCTGCCGAAATGGACCGGTCACATGTACGACGAAACCCTTGGCAAACTGCACTTCTGGCTCTCGTTCATCGGCATGAACATGGCGTTCTTCCCGATGCACTTCGTGGGCCTGGCCGGCATGCCACGGCGGATTCCGGACTACAACCTGCAATTCGCCGACTTCAACATGGTCTCGTCGATTGGCGCGTTCATGTTCGGTGCCACGCAGCTCTTCTTCCTGTTCATCGTGATCAAGACCATTCGCGGCGGCCCGCCAGCACCGGCCAAACCGTGGGATGGGGCTGAAGGGCTGGAGTGGAGCGTTCCGTCACCGGCGCCGTATCACACCTTCACCACGCCACCGGAAGTGAAATGAACCCCCTGACCTTTGTAGGAGTGAGCCTGCTCGCGATGCAGGCGGCGCGGTGTGCCAGATACACCGCTATCGCGAGCAGGCTCGCTCCCACAGGGTTAATGGTGGAGGTTGGTAGTCATGGCTGACTCGATTTCGATGAAAAAACTGGTCACCCGCCTGCTGCTGGTGGTGGTGGCGATGTTCGTCTTCGGGTTTGCCCTGGTGCCGATCTACGACGTGATGTGCAAGGCCTTCGGCATCAACGGCAAAACCGCCGGGCAGTACCAGGGCGAACAAACGGTCGACACCTCGCGGCAAGTGCGCGTGCAGTTTCTCTCGACCAACTCGGCGGACATGTCCTGGGACTTCTACCCCAAGAGCGACGAACTGACCGCCAATCCAGGGGCCGTGAACGAGATGATTTTCATCGCGCACAACCCGACCGATAAGCCGATGAGCGCCCAGGCCGTGCCGAGCATCGCGCCCAGCGCTGCGGCGGCGTACTTCCACAAGACCGAATGTTTTTGTTTTACCCAGCAAGTGCTGCAGCCCGGTCAGCGGATCGAGATGCCGGTACGTTTCATCGTTGACCGTGACATGCCCAAGGATGTGAAGCACCTGACGCTGTCCTACACGCTGTTCGATATCACCGCCCGACATCCACCGGTAGCTGTAAACACTGGCGGCTGAGCGTGCCCGATAAGGAGAACAATAAATGGCAACTCATGAACACTATTACGTACCGGCCCAGAGCAAATGGCCGATCATCGCCACGGTCGGCATGCTCACCACCGTATTCGGCCTGGCCACCTGGTTCAACGATCTGAAAGCCGCGCGGCCGGAATCCCACGGCCCGCTGATCTTTTTCGTCGGCGGACTGTTGGTGGCCTACATGTTGTTCGGTTGGTTCGGGACGGTGATCAAGGAAAGTCGCGGCGGGTTGTACAGCGCACAGATGGACCGCTCGTTTCGCTGGGGCATGAGCTGGTTCATCTTCTCCGAGGTGATGTTCTTCATCGCCTTCTTCGGCGCGCTGTTTTATGTACGCAATGTCTCTGGCCCGGCCCTCGGCGGTGAAGGTGCCAAGGGCATCGCGCACATGCTTTGGCCGACCTTCGAGTGGACCTGGCCGCTGCTGAACAACCCTGACTCGAAACTCTTTCCGCCGCCCAAGGAAGTCATCAGCCCTTGGGGCCTGCCGCTGCTCAATACCGTGCTGCTGGTGAGTTCCAGCGTGACCGTGACCATCGCCCACCACGCGCTGAAGAAAGGACATCGCGGCGCACTGAAACTCTGGCTTGCGCTCACCGTTTTGCTGGGCTGCGCATTCCTATTCTTCCAGGCTGAAGAATACATGCACGCCTACCGCGAACTGGGCCTGACCCTCGGTTCCGGCATCTATGGTGCGACGTTCTTCATGCTCACCGGTTTCCACGGCGCCCACGTGACCATGGGCACGATCATCCTGTTTGTGATGTTGATGCGGGTCATGCGCGGACACTTCGATGCCGATCACCAGTTCGGTTTCGAGGCAGCGAGCTGGTATTGGCACTTTGTGGACGTGGTGTGGATCGGATTGTTCGTTTTCGTCTATGTGCTGTGAAGCAGCTTCAAGCTTCAAGATTCAAGCTTAGAGCTACCACGGAACATGTGACACCAACTGGCCGCTGAAGAAACCCCAGGCGATCAAGCCGACGGTAGCGGCGGCCAGTGCAACACGAACACTCAAGGCAATGACGAGACGGTTCGAGCTGCTGTCGTCCTTGACCAGAAAAAACAGGCCGCTGAACAGGCTGACAACCGTGGCAATCAGCATCAGGACGATGGCTGCTTTGAGCATGGTGAGACTCCGGGGGAAAGGCGATGCACGTGAGTATAGCTATCGCGCATACCGACTTTTTGGCCATGCCATGAAGCGCTTTCGGCCGGGCATCGTGCCGACACTGGTGGTCGCCCTGTTGCTGCCGCTGCTGGTGTCGCTCGGGTTCTGGCAACTGAACCGGGGCGCGGAAAAAAGTGCGCTGCTGCAAAGCTACGCCGAGCGCCGTGTCGCCGAACCGATGGCCAGTACCGAACTGCAACACACCGAAGACCCGGCCTTCCGCCGCGTCCGCCTGCACGGCCAGTTCGATGCTGCGCACAGCCTGCTGCTGGACAACCGTCAGCGCGACGGCAAGGTCGGCGTGGAGTTGTTGCAACCATTTCAGGATCAGGCAACCGGCCTTTGGTTGCTGGTCAATCGTGGCTGGCTGCCGTGGCCGGATCGGCGCACACCGCCACAATTCACCACCCCCAAAGAAGCCTTGAGCCTGGACGCCTGGGTCTACGTTTCACCCGGCGCGACCTTCCAGTTGCACGCCGACCCAAGCACCGCCACCTGGCCGGAGTTAGTCACCGCCGTCGAGCCTTCGAAGCTCTGGACAACGCTGGACCGTGAAGGATTTGCCTACGAATTACGCGCAGAAAATGGTCCCGCGACTTATCAGGCCGATTGGCCAGTAGTCGCCATGGGCCCGGAAAAACACATCGCTTATGCCGTGCAGTGGTTCGCCATGTCGCTTGCCCTGTTCGGCCTCTATCTCTATCTCGGCTGGCACAACGCAAAGGAGAAACACCATGGGAGCGGCCATGAATCCACCCAGCATGTCTGAGGCGAAAACGCCGGCGAGTCGACGCAAGGGTCGCTTGCAATTACTGCTGATTGTGCTCGGGGTGATCGGTCCGATGATCCTCGCTACCGGCATGTACAAATTGCAGTTCTGGGTACCGGAGGGGCGCAGCTATCACGGCGAACTGATCGGCAATGGCCAGACCCGCGCCGACCTCGGCGTGCAGGCGCAGGAGGATCGCTGGCAGATACTGGTGACGGCGCCCAAGGAGTGTTCGGTCGACTGCCAGCAACTGGTGTACCTGGCGCGGCAGATCCAGATCGGCCTCGGTCGCGATGCCGGGCGCGCCAGTCATGCCTTGGCCGCGGCCCAACCGCTGAGCAGTGAATACGACGCCAAGCTGGCGCGCGAGTATCCTCAACTGCAGAGGTATCCCCTGGACCCCGCCAGCTTCAGTACCTTCAACAAAACCGCCGGCACCGGGGACAAGACCGCGCCACTGCTGTGGATCATCGACCCTCACGGCAATCTGGTGCTGCGCTACGACCCTACGGTGAAGGGTAAGGATCTGCTTAACGACCTGCGTCATCTGCTGAAACTGTCGAACATCGGATAAGGGCATCGTCATGGCCAAACCTGGATTTCGCCTCGCGTTGTTTGCCACCTTGCTGGCACTGATTGTGGTGTTGCTCGGCGCCTATACCCGCCTGACCCACGCCGGCCTTGGCTGCCCGGACTGGCCGGGTTGCTATGGTTTTATCAGCGTACCGAAAGGCGAAGTTCAATTGGCCCATGCCGAACTGCATTTTCCCGATGCTCCCGTCGAAGCCCACAAGGGCTGGAACGAGATGGTCCATCGCTACTTTGCCGGCACCTTGGGGTTATTGATCGCGGTACTGGCCGGTCGCGCCTGGGTTCATCGTCGTCATCCAGGGCAGCCGGTGAAGTTGCCGCTGTTCCTGCTGGCGGTGGTAGTCGCTCAAGCCGCGTTCGGCATGTGGACGGTGACGCTCAAGCTCTGGCCGCAAGTGGTCACCGGGCATTTACTCGGTGGTTTTGCGACGTTGAGCCTGCTGTTTTTGCTGACGTTGCGATTGTCCGGCGTATTGCCGGCGCTGACCGTGCCACGGCGTTTGCAGTACTGGGCGACCGCCGGGTTGCTGCTGGTGATCCTGCAAATTGCCTTGGGTGGCTGGGTCAGTTCCAATTACGCAGCGGTGGCCTGCATCGACTTCCCCACCTGCCACGGGCAATGGCTGCCTCCAGCTGATTTCGCCAACGGCTTTCACCTGACTCAGCACATCGGCCCCAATTATCTGGGCGGGCAACTGGACAGCGATGCCCGCACAGCGATTCATCTGACTCACCGTATCGGCGCGGTGTTGGTCACGCTCGTACTGTTCGGGCTGGCCTGGCAACTGAAGGTCGTAGGCATGACACGCCTGGCCGCCATGGTGCTGATCGCCCTTGCAGCCCAAATCACCCTTGGCATCAGCAACGTAGTGTTTCACTTACCACTGCCGATAGCCGTCGCCCACAACGCCGGCGGTGCAATGCTGCTACTGACGATGGTGCTGGTCAATTATCACGCGCGAACCAGTCTGGTTCGGGTCAAGCAGCAATCCCACGGTCGTTGGCGCTTCAGCCTGCGTACACACTCGGCCGGGCCCATAACAATAAAAGGAGAGATGCCATGGCGACGCTGATCGGCGAACGTCACAGTCAGGCAATCTGGCGTGACTATCTGGAGCTGACCAAGCCGAAAGTGGTGGTGCTGATGCTCATCACCTCGCTGGTCGGCATGTTCCTCGCGACCCGCGCCGGAGTGCCATGGACGGTGCTGGTGTTCGGCAATCTGGGGATCGCCCTGTGTGCCGGTGGGGCGGCGGCGGTCAACCATGTGGTGGACCGGCGCATCGACGCAGTGATGGCCCGCACCCACAAACGCCCCTTGGCCGAAGGCCGGGTGTCACCGGCGGCCGCGCTGACGTTCGCCTTGGTATTGGCGGTGCTTGGGCAAGCCGTGCTGCTCGCGTTCACCAATCCACTGACCGCCTGGCTGACCCTGGCTTCGCTGCTTGGATACGCAGTGGTCTACACCGGTTTCCTGAAACGTGCGACCCCACAGAACATCGTCATCGGCGGCCTGGCCGGTGCAGCCCCGCCGCTGCTCGGCTGGACCGCTGCCACCGGTCACGTCAGTGCCGAACCGCTGCTGCTGGTGCTGATCATCTTCGCCTGGACCCCGCCACACTTCTGGGCCCTGGCAATTCACCGCAAAGAGGAATACGCCAAGGCCGATATCCCGATGCTGCCAGTGACCCATGGTGAGCACTACACCAAGGTTCACATCCTGCTTTATACCTTCGCGTTGCTGGCCGTCAGCCTGATGCCCTACGTGATCCACATGAGCGGCATGCTCTATCTGATTTGCGCACTGGGGCTGGGCGCAAGGTTTCTGCAATGGGCCGTGGTGCTGTACCGTGGCACTCGGCCGCACGCGGCGATCAACACGTTCAAGTACTCTATTTACTACTTGTTCCTGCTGTTTATCGCGCTGCTCGTAGACCACTACTTACTGTTGAACCTATGACCCGAACCCAGAAAACCGTCTTCATTCTCGTCGCCCTGATCGCACTGGTCCTGGGCCTGACCATCAACAAAGTGCTTTCCGGTAAAGGCCAGGGCGACCCGACAGCACTGATCGACGCGGGCATTATCTTGCTGCCACAAAGTCGCAACCTGCCGGATGTGAAGATGACCGATCAGGACGGCAACCCGGTGATGGTCAATCAGCTGAAGGACAAGTGGAGCCTGCTATTCTTCGGCTACACCTTCTGCCCGGACATTTGCCCAACCACCCTCGCCCAGTTGCGCCAGATCAAGAGCGAACTGCCACCGGAAGCGGTGGCCAAGTTGCAGATCATCCTGGTCAGCATCGACCCGAACCGCGATACCCCGGCTCAACTCAAGCAATACCTGGGCTACTTCGATCCACAGTTCAAAGGCCTGACCGCGTCCTCAGTTGATGACATTGAGACGCTGGCCAACGCGGTGAGCATTCCGTTCATTCCGGCGGACACCAGCAAGCCCAATTACACCGTGGATCACAGTGGCAACCTGGCGGTGATCGGGCCGGACGGCACTCAGCGCGGGTTTATCCGGGGGCCGCTGAACAACGCTAAATTGGTGGCGCAGTTGCCGGTGATGCTTAACCGCAAATAAACAAACACCGCATACCCCTGTGGGAGCGAGCCTGCTCGCGAAAGCGGTGTGTCAGTCAGCAGTGATGTTGAGTGTGATGGCCTCTTCGCGAGCAGGCTCGCTCCCACAGGGGATTAGTGTTTCGGGCACAAAAATGGGGACGCATTTGGCGTCCCCTTTTTCGTTGCTTTCAGTCAATCAGAACGCCGGCACGACCGCGCCTTTGTACTTCTCAAGAATGAAAGCTTTCACTTCCGGGCTGTGCAGCGCAGCAACCAGTTTCTTCATCGCTTCGCTGTCCTTGTCGTCCGGACGGGCAACCAGGATGTTCACGTAAGGCGAGTCGTTGCCTTCGATGACCAATGCATCCTTGGCCGGATCAAGCTTGGCTTCCAGCGCGTAGTTGGTGTTGATCAGCGCCAGGTCGACCTGAGTCAGCACGCGCGGGATCGTCGCGGCTTCCAGTTCACGGAATTTCAGGTCCTTGGAGTTCTCGGTGATGTCCTTCACGGTCGACAGGATGTTGTTCGAATCTTTCAACTTGATCACGCCAGCCTTCGCCAGCAGCAACAACGCACGGCCGCCGTTGGTGGCGTCGTTCGGGATCACCACATTGGCGCCGCCCGGCAACTCGGTCAGAGCCTTGTACTTGCTGGAGTAAGCGCCCAGCGGTTCCAGGTGAACACCGGCCACGGCGACCAGGTTGGTGCCCTTGGCCTTGTTAAACTCATCGAGGTACGGCTGGTGCTGGAAGAAGTTGGCGTCCAGACGTTTTTCCGCCACCTGCACGTTCGGCTGAATGTAGTCGGTGAAAACTTTGACCTTCAGGTCCACGCCTTCTTTGGCCAGGGCAGGTTTCACGAATTCGAGGATTTCTGCGTGCGGAACCGGGGTGGCCGCGACAGTCAGGGTGTCGGCGTGGGCGGAAAAGGCTGCAACAGCAGCGAACGCGACGAGTAGTTTCTTCATTCAGCTAACTCCATATGAGGCACCCGCTTGCGGCGCCCGTTTGGCGCCTGCCAGCGAATGGCCGGCTCATGTCTTACTTACGGGAAAAATGGACAACCAATTTGTCGCCAACGGTTTGCAGCACTTGAACCAGCACCAGCAGCAACACCACTGTCACAACCATCACATCTGTCTGGAAACGCTGGTATCCGAATCGGATCGCCAGGTCGCCCAGACCGCCAGCGCCGACCACACCGGCCATTGCCGTGTAGGACACCAGTGTAATCGCCGTTACCGTAATTGCCGCGTAAATGCCCGGACGAGCCTCTGGCAGCAAGGCATTGGTGATGATCTGCCGCGTCGTCGCGCCCATGGCCTGGGTGGCTTCGATGATGCCGCGATCCACTTCACGCAGCGCGGTTTCCACCAGTCGCGCGAAGAACGGCGTGGCGCCCACCACCAGTGGCGGAATCGCACCGGCGACACCCAGCGACGTACCAGTGATCAGCACGGTGAACGGAATCATCACGATCAACAGGATGATGAAGGGCAGCGACCGCAGGATGTTCACCACCAGCGACAGCATTGCATAGACGCCTTTGGCTTCCAGCAACTGACGCGGGCTGCACAGGAACAGCAACACGCCCAGCGGCAAGCCGAGCAACACGGTGAACAATAGCGAACCGCCAAGCATCAACAGTGTGTCGCCGGTGGCCAGCCAGATTTCGAACCAGTCGATATTGGCGAAGAACGTAGTCAGGGCTTCCATCAGCGCAGCACCTCCATGTGGACGTCAGCCGCGGTGAAACGGGCAAACGCCGCGTCCATGTCGCCACCGGTCACGGCCAGGGTCAATTGCCCGTAGGGGATGTCTTTGATGCGGTCGATACGACCGGCCAGGATGCTGTAGTCCACACCGGTTTCCCGGGCGACGGTGCCCAGCAATGGCGCGTAGGTCGCTTCGCCCTGGAAGGTCAGACGCACGATGCGGCCCGGCACGTGAGCGAAGTCGTCGCGCTGCTCGCTTTCATCGATCTGCTCGTCTTCTTGCACAAAACGCTTGGTGGTCGGGTGTTTCGGATGCAGGAACACCTGGGCCACCGTACCTTGCTCGACGATCACACCGGCGTCCATCACCGCCACCTGGTCGCAAACCCGGCGAATCACGTCCATCTCGTGGGTGATCAGGACGATGGTCAGCTTCAGCTCGCGGTTGATCTCGGCCAACAACTGCAAAACCGACGCAGTGGTCTGCGGGTCCAGGGCGCTGGTGGCTTCGTCGCACAGCAGGATTTTCGGCTTGGTCGCCAAGGCGCGGGCAATGCCGACGCGCTGCTTCTGGCCACCGGACAACTGCGCCGGGTACTTCCTGGCGTGGTCGGACAAACCCACTCGCGCCAGCAATTCGGCCACACGCAGGTCGATTTCGCTGCGCGACAGTTCTCCGGCCAGGGTCAGCGGCAACGCAACGTTGTCGGCAACCGTCTTGGACGCCAGCAGGTTGAAGTGCTGGAAAATCATCCCGACTTGCTGACGGAAACGTCGCAGGCTGTTGGCGTCGAGCGCGGTGACTTCTTCCCCGTCGACGATGATCTTGCCGCCGCTGGAGTTCTCCAGGCGATTGATCAGACGCAGCAGGGTACTTTTTCCCGCACCGGAATGACCGATCAGGCCGAAGACCTGGCCGTTCTCAATCGTCAGACTGGTCGGATGCAGGGCGGGAATATCCTTACCGGCGACGCGGTAGGTTTTGTGGACGTTTTGAAACTCGATCACGTAGCGAACCTTGTGGGGCGCGTTAGAAAAGGATCAGCGGATAGCCGGGCGCGCATTTTAGCCTGTCCGTATAGAGGTTATTAGCATTTATTCCGCATTCATCCTTCGATTTGGCAATAACTCGATCAAAGATCATAAAAAAGGAACGGCTAAAAACCCCATCAGTCACAAATAGGGCAACTCGAAAACGCCCCCGGTGCCGTGCCTGGGGAATGCACAGAGTCCTGGCTACGGCGGGAATCGCAACGAGGAGTTTAGACTGATGAGTATCAAGAAGCCTGCCCCAACCAAAAGCGCACTCGCCGGTACCGACACCCTGGACCGCGGCAACACCAACACCAAGCTCGACAGCCTGGAAAAATTTCGCTCCGACGCCACCGAACAGGCCCT
This sequence comes from Pseudomonas sp. BE134, assembly GCF_031456105.1. Lineage (NCBI taxonomy): Bacteria > Pseudomonadati > Pseudomonadota > Gammaproteobacteria > Pseudomonadales > Pseudomonadaceae > Pseudomonas > Pseudomonas sp. BE134. Next base: position 42,775 of record NZ_JAVDUA010000005.1, read on the forward strand.
GCGCACCAATCAGGGCGTGAAGGTTGCGGACAATCAAAACACCTTGAAGGTCGGCGCCCGCGGGCCTTCGTTGCTGGAAGACTTCATCATGCGTGAGAAAATCACGCACTTCGACCATGAACGCATTCCCGAGCGCATCGTCCATGCTCGCGGGACCGGGGCGCATGGTTACTTCCAGGCCTACGAAAACCATTCCACGCTGACCAAGGCCGGTTTCCTGCAGGATCCGGGCAAGAAAACCCCCGTATTTACGCGCTTTTCCACGGTGCAGGGCCCACGCGGGTCAGGCGATACCGTGCGGGACGTACGAGGTTTCGCCGTAAAGTTCTTCACCGACGAGGGCAACTTCGATCTGGTGGGCAATAACATGCCGGTGTTCTTCATCCAGGACGCGATCAAGTTTCCAGACTTCGTACACGCGGTGAAACCGGAACCGCATAACGAGATCCCTACAGGCGGCTCGGCTCACGACACGTTTTGGGACTTCGTCTCTTTGGTGCCCGAGTCGGCACACATGGTGATCTGGACCATGTCCGACCGGGCTATCCCGAAAAGCCTGCGTAGCATGCAGGGATTCGGCGTGCATACATTCCGACTGATCAACGCCCAAGGCAAATCACGCTTCGTCAAATTCCACTGGCGCCCCACCGCCGGCACTTGCTCGCTGGTGTGGGATGAGGCGCAAAAGCTCGCCGGCAAGGACACCGATTTCCACCGCCGCGACCTCTGGGAAGCCATCGAGATGGGCGATTACCCGGAGTGGGAGCTGGGCGTGCAGATCATCGAAGAGGAAAACGAACACAGTTTCGACTTCGATATTCTCGACCCCACCAAGCTGATTCCCGAAGAAATCGTACCCATCACGCCCCTGGGCAAGATGGTGCTCAATCGCAATCCGGACAACTTCTTCGCCGAGACCGAGCAAGTCGCGTTCTGCCCGGGCCATATCGTGCCGGGGATCGATTTCTCTAACGATCCGCTGCTGCAAGGTCGGCTGTTTTCCTACACCGATACGCAGATCAGCCGACTTGGCGGGCCGAACTTTCATGAGATCCCGATCAACCGGCCGGTGGCACCGTTCCACAACGGTCAAAGGGATGCGATGCACCGCACCACCATCGACAAAGGGCGCGCGGCGTACGAACCCAACTCCATCGACGGCGGCTGGCCGAAAGAAACGCCGCCCGCCGCACAGGATGGCGGTTTCGAGAGTTATCCGGAGCGGATCGACGCCAACAAGATCCGTCAGCGCAGCGAATCGTTCAGCGATCATTTCTCCCAGGCAAGGCTGTTTTTCCACAGCATGAGCAAGCACGAGCAGGAACACATCATCTCCGCTTACAGCTTCGAACTCGGCAAGGTGGAGCGTGAAGCCATCCGCGCGCGTGAAGTGAACGAGATACTGGCCAATATCGATCTGGAACTGGCCACGCGTGTAGCCGCCAACCTTGGCTTGCCCGCGCCGAAAGCCGGGACCGTCGAGGTGCCAAAAGCTTCTCTGGACCGTTCGCCTGCCCTGAGCCAGGCCAACTTGCTCCCGGGCAACATCAAAACCCGCAAAGTGGCGATTCTTGCGGCCAACGGCGTCGATGGTGCGGCGGTTGATGCCATGAAGAAAGCATTGGAGGCAGAAGGCGCACACGCCAAATTGCTGGGGCCAACCTCGGCACCGGTGAAAACGGCCGATGGCAAAACATTGCCAGTGGATGCTTCGATGGAAGGTTTGCCTTCAGTGGCATTCGATGCGGTGTTCGTGCCGGGTGGCGCGGCGTCGATCAAGGCATTGAGTGGCGATGGTGTCGCGCTGCATTACCTGCTGGAGGCGTACAAGCACTTGAAGGCGATTGCACTGCATGGTGAGGCGAAGCAGTTGCTGGATGTGCTTAAGCTGGAGGCTGACGCGGGATTGATCGTGGGGGCAGATGCGAAGTTGATCAAGCCGTTTTTTGCGGCGATCGGGCAGCATCGGGTTTGGGATAGGGAGCCCAAGGCCAAGGCGATTCCGGCTTGAGGTTTTATATCGGTAGTTAGGACGTTATCGCGAGCAGGCTCACTCCCACATTGGATTTGTGTCGATCACATAACCCCCTGTGGGAGCGAGCCTGCTCGCGATGCTTTTAAGGCTTGCGCGGGCTCAGAACCATCTGCGCCTGAACATTGCGCAGAATCTGCTTTTCCAGCTTCAAATCGAAGTCTGAATCGAGTTTCTCCACCCGCTTGGTCAGCAACGTCGACAGCCAAGGATAATCATCGGTGCGCGGCACCTGAATGCTCACGTCGCAATTAAAATTCACCACATCAGCGGCGATGGCGTCGAGTTGGCGACGAAGTTTTGCCATATCGGTGATATTCAATGCAACCGTAGTGCTTTCGGCCGTCGGATCAATAACCTTCGCCTTGGGTTGCGCTTCTGCGGCTTTAAGATCGGCTTCGGCTTTATCCAGCTCGGCTTTGCGGGCGGTGACGATCGCATTGTTCACCCCGCCCGTCAGCGCCGGGGCTTTCGGCATAAGGGCCCGAGCGCGACTCAACGCGGTGGCGGCGGCATTCACATCGCCTTTTTGCAACACGATCTGGCTACGGTGCAAATACGCTTCGGCCAATTGGCGTTGGTATTGCTCAAGGGATTGATCGTCAGGGAACTGCGCCTGCAAAGCGGCCAGTTGATCTTCGGCGGTGGCCAACTCGCTGCTGGCGAGGCTTTTTTCCAGCTGCGCGATGGCCGTAGCCCGAGACTCAGAGGCCTCTGGGGCCGCCGGTGGCGTGCTTTGGCAGGCGCCCAGCAGCAAAGAAAATGCGACAAGGAGCAGATAACGGGAGGCGAACAACTTCATTCCTGCGACTCTCTATTTGCGCAAAAAACGAGCAAGTCTACACCCCTCGACGGGGCAGGACAAAACTCAGCAGAAACAGTGCGGCAGCCGTCACAACAATCGAGGGGCCCGCCGGTGTGTCCTTGAACCACGACAATGACAGCCCGCCGCAGACCGCGAGCATGCCCAACAGGCTCGCGCCCAGTGCCATCTGCTCCGGTGACCGGGCGTGACGTTGTGCCGCAGCCGCCGGGATGATCAACAGCGACGTAATCAGTAATACGCCGACGATTTTCATCGCGACAGCGATCACCACGGCAATCAAGAGCATCAGGGCCAGACGTAACGACGCCACCGGCAAACCTTCGACCCTGGCCAATTCTTCATGCACCGTGATGGCCAGCAACGGCCGCCACAAGGTCACCAGCAACGCCAGTACGGCAGCGCCGCCGCCCAGGATCCAGGCCAGATCGGTCGGGCTGATCGCCAGCAAGTCGCCGAACAGATACGCCATCAGGTCGATCCGCACTTCGTGCATGAAGCTTAGTACCACCAGGCCCAGAGAGAGCGTGCTCGGAGCGAGAATTCCCAAAAGCGTGTCAGACGCCAGCGGTTGGCGTTGCTGCAACGTCACCAGCAACACCGCCAGCAACAAGCAGCCAACGGTCACCGCAACGGCCGGGCTGACATCCAGCAAGAATCCCAACGCAACACCGAGCAAGGCCGCGTGGGACAAGGTGTCGCCGAAATAGGCCATGCGCCGCCAGACCACAAACGAGCCCAACGGGCCCGCCACCAGCGCCAAAGCCAAACCTGCAAGCAGGGCGTAGAGCAGAAAATCAGCCATGCTTGCAGCTATCTCCGTGAACGTGGGGTTGAGCTGCCGAGGCCGCAGTGACCACCGAGCCATGCAGATCATGGGCGTGGTCGTGATGGTGGTGATAGATCGCCAGGCTTTGGGCGTTCTTGCCGAACAGCTCGACGAATGCCGGATCGCCGCTGACTTGCTCAGGATGCCCGGAGCAGCAAACGTGACGGTTGAGGCAAACCACCTGGTCGGTGGTGCTCATGACCAGGTGCAGATCGTGGGAAACCATCAGCACGCCGCAACCGTGACGATCGCGCAGGCGCGTTATCAGGTTATAAAGTTCAGCCTGCCCCGCCACGTCGACGCCTTGTACCGGCTCGTCGAGCACCAGCAGTTCCGGCTCACGCAGCAGCGCCCGGGCCAGCAGCACGCGCTGCATTTCACCGCCAGAAACACTTTGCACCGGACTGTCGATCACCTGTTCGGCGCCGACCTCCTTGAGTGCCGCCAACGCCATGGCGCGGTCCACGCCCGGCACCAGCCGCAAGAAACGCAGCACCGACAGCGGCAGCGTCGGATCGACGTGGAGTTTTTGCGGCATGTAACCCACACGCAATTTCGGCTTGCGCCAGACGCTGCCGCTGGTCGGCTTCAACAGACCGAGCACCGCGCGCACCAGCGTGGTCTTGCCGGCACCGTTAGGGCCGATCAGGGTGACAATCTGCCCCGGCTCGACGCTCAGCTCGATGTTATCCAGCACACTTTGCCCGGCAAACGTGACGGCAACCTGCTCGAGGCGGATCAGCGCGTTGCTCATCAAGCCCCCTGGCAACCTGAACAGAGACCGACCACTTCAACGGTCTGGCCTTCGACGATAAATCCCACGTCCTTGGCGCTGCCAATGATCGCGTCGCTGATGGACTTCTGTTCGAGCTCAATGGCGGCGTGGCATTCGCGGCAAATCAGGAACTGCCCCTGGTGGGCGTGGCCCGGATGATTGCAGCCGACGAAGGCGTTGAGCGAGGAAATGCGGTGCACGAGGACGTTTTCCAGAAGGAAATCCAGCGCGCGGTACACGGTCGGCGGCGCGGCACGACGACCGTCCTGCTCACTGAGCACCGCGAGGATGTCGTAGGCACCCAACGGTTTGTGGCTCTGCCATACCAGCTCCAACACTCGCCGGCGCAACGCGGTCAGCCGCAACCCTTGGCGTGCGCACAAGGCATCCGCCTCAGACAATGCGCTATGCACGCAATGTGAGTGGTCGTGGGGACGGCTGGCAATCGGTGTTTTAGGCATGAGCGGCGACGGGTTTTGTGAGAGACGTTATTATGTTACTCGTTCTCGCCTCCTCGAGTGGTCATCGTGTCCCGACTTTTTTCTATTTTTATCGCATTTATCACAAGTTTTCTGCTGATCGGTTCGGCGCATGCCGAGGTCAGAGTCCTCACCAGCATCAAGCCCCTGCAGTTAATTGCCGCTGCGGTGCAGGATGGTGTGGCGACTCCGGAGGTGTTGATGCCGCCCGGGGCTTCGCCGCATAACTATGCTTTGCGCCCTTCCGACGTACGAAAAGTGCAATCGGTCGATCTGCTGTACTGGATCGGACCGGACATGGAAGGCTTTCTGCCGCGCGTACTGAAGGGTCGTACGCTGCCGAGCGTCGCCGTACAGGATTTGCCGGGGCTGAAATTGCGTCATTTCGCCCAAGACAATCACTCCCACGCCGAAGATGCTGATGAGCATGACCACGATCACCGGCCTGGCAGTCTGGACGCGCATTTGTGGTTATCACCGACCAATGCCCGGGTGATCGCCGCAAAAATGGCCGCCGACCTGAGTACGGCCGATCCGGCCAATGCGGTGCGATATCAGAGCAACCTCAAAGCGTTCGACGAACGACTGGACGCGCTGGACCTGCGCTTGAAGGCGCGGCTGGCAGCAATCGCAGACAAACCGTACTTCGTATTCCACGAAGCGTTCGACTACTTCGAAGACGCCTATGGCTTGAAACACACCGGAGTATTTAGCGTCGCTGCCGAAGTCCAGCCTGGCGCCCAACACGTTGCAGCGATGCGCGCGCGATTGCAGGAAGTCGGCAAGACCTGCGTATTCAGTGAGCCGCCCCTGCGTCCACGCCTGGCGGAAACACTGGTAGCGGGCTTGCCGGTGAAGCTGGCGGAACTGGATGCGCTGGGCGGGTACACGCCAGCGACCGCTCAGGGGTATGAGCAGGTGCTGGAGAAGTTGGGGAATGATTTGGCAGGGTGTCTGGAGTCGTTATAACCCCGACATTTGTGTCGCCCCCATTCGCGAGCAAGCCCGCTCCCACATTTGATCTCCTGTGCACACAAATTCTGTGGCTGGCGCAGTTCCAATGTGGGAGCGGGCTTGCTCGCGAAGCTTTTAAAGGGCAAACGGCAACGGCGCGCTGACCTTCTGCCGCTGCGCCAACCGCAGCTGGAACTCCATCGGGTCATGAATCAACACGTCCTGCCCTGCAAAAGACTCTGCCGCGATCAACCGTGACAACCAAAACCGCACACACGCCACGCGCAGCATTGTCGGCCACAGCTCGGCTTCAGTTGCCGTGAACGGACGCAACGCCGCATAAGCTCCCAGCAATGCCCGCGCTCGCGGCCCATCGAGCACTCCGTCGTCATCCGAACACCAGTCGTTCAAGGCAATCGCCACGTCGTAGAGCATTGGCCCGGAGCAGGCGTTGTAAAAGTCGATCAAGCCGGTCAGGTGCGTGCCTTCGAACATCGCGTTATCGCGAAACAGGTCGGCATGGATATTGGCGCGCGGCAACGCCAGAATTTTTACCTTCTGCTCGGCAATTTCATCCAGCGCCCGCTTCAGCAAATCGCTTTGCCCGGCACTCAGGTGGGAGAGAAACTGCGTGCCTTCCTCCAGCATCCAGTCCAGACCACGATCGGTTTTGCGCTTGATCATGTTGGCCTGGGTCGCCAAGTGCAGGTGTGCAAGCAACTCACCCACCTGGGTGCAGTGCTGCGCGTTGGCTTGCTTGATGTGCTTGCCGGCCAGTCGCGGTTGCAGCAGCGCAGGTTTGCCGGCCAGTTCGCGCAGGGCGACGCCATCGGTGGTGCGCAGGGCGTAAGGCACAGGCAAATCGGCCTCATGCAGGACATCGAGCAGTTCAATGAAGAACGGCATCTCGTCGACCGGACCGCGCTCGACCAGAGTCAGGACGAACTCGCCCTGCTCCAGGCTGATAAAGAAATTGGTGTTTTCGCTACCGGCAGCAATCCCCTGGAAATCAAGCAGGCGGCCGAGGCCATAAGGGGCGAGAAAGGTTTCCAGCTCGGGCCGAGCCAGGGGGGTGAACACAGACATGGTTAAAACTGCCAGTACGGGCGCCGCTGGTGAGCCAGCGCCAATTGAAATTAAGAAACTACTTCCACTCAAAGATTTTCCACGCCGGAATCAGCATATCCGGCTGATCCGAGCGGATGAAGTTTGCATCTGTACCATCGGCGCGTACCAGAAAATACGGCGGTGCGCCCTTCGGTGTGACTTTGATCGCATACAGGAAACCGTTTTGGCGGTACTCCTGAATGACCTTGTCCCCTTCCGTGCGGATCGTAACTTCCGGTTCCGCTGTCGGCGCGTCGTCCGCCGCCATGACGGCTAATGGAACAGTTGCAAACAAGCCAGCCAGCAACAGGCGATTTAGTGTGCGCATGATAACCTTGTCCCTTTGTCGTCAACGGTCCCGCTATTCTAGCGCCGGACCCGCCGAAAAGGTTGATCCTGCTCATGAGCCAAGCCCCCCTCGTCCTGGTGGACGGTTCTTCTTACCTGTACCGCGCCTTTCACGCGCTGCCACCGCTGACCACGTCCAAAGGCCTGCCGACCGGTGCGGTCAAGGGCGTTTTGAACATGCTCAAGAGTCTGCGCAAGCAGTACCCGGACAGTCCATTCGCCGTGGTGTTCGACGCCAAGGGTGGGACCTTTCGCGATGACATGTACGCCGAATACAAGGCCAACCGTCCGAGCATGCCCGACGACATGCGCGTGCAAATCGAGCCGCTGCACCAGAGCGTAATCGCCCTGGGCTTCCCGCTGCTGTGCGTCGAAGGCGTCGAGGCCGATGACGTGATCGGTACCCTGGCCCGCAGCAGCGCGGCGGCGGACCGCCCAGTGATCATCTCCACCGGCGACAAGGACATGGCGCAACTGGTCGACGGCCACATTACCTTGGTCAATACCATGACCGGTAGCAGCATGGACGTGGAGGGCGTGAAGGAGAAATTCGGCGTCGCTCCCGAGCAGATCATCGATTATCTGGCACTGATGGGCGACTCTTCCGACAACATCCCGGGCGTTCCGGGTATTGGCCCGAAGACCGCTTCCGGCCTGTTGGTGGGTGTGAATGGTGGCTTGACCGAACTGTATGCACAGCTCGACATCGTCCCGACCTTACCGATTCGCGGCGCGAAAACCCTGCCGGCCAAGCTCGAAGAGCACAAGGAGATGGCGTTCCTCTCCTATCAACTGGCAACCATCAAGATCGACGTGCCGCTGGACATTGGCCTCGATGACTTGCAAATGGGCAAACCCGATCACGACAAGCTCGCTGAGCTGTACACCTTGCTGGAGTTCAAGAGCTGGTTCGAAGACAACCAGCGCGACGCCAAACGCTCCGGCCAGGAAGTGACCGCGCCCGTGGTTGAAGAAGTCGTCGCCGAGACCGAACTCAAATACACAACAATCCTCACCCAGGCTGATTTCGACCTGTGGCTGAAGAAGCTCAACGACGCCAAGCTGATCGCCTTCGATACGGAAACCACCGGCATTGATGCGCAACAGGCACAACTAGTCGGTCTGTCGTTCGCTGTACAAGCCAACGAAGCGGCCTATATCCCGCTGACCCATTCCTACATGGGCGTGCCGGATCAGCTGGACCGCGACACCGTGCTTCGCGCAGTGAAGCCGATTCTGGAAGATCCGAACAAGCTCAAGGTTGGCCAGCACGCCAAGTTCGACATGAACATTTTGGCGAACTGCGCCATCGGCGGCGATCAGAGCTGCGGTATCACCGTGCGAGGCATCGCTTTCGACACCATGCTCGAATCCTACGTGCTGGACTCCACGGCGACCCGCCACGATATGGACAGCCTGGCGCTCAAGTACCTGAATCACACCACCACGAGTTTTCAGGACATCGCCGGCAAAGGCGCCAAGCAACTGACGTTTGACCAGATTTCACTGGAACTGGCCGGGCCTTACGCCGCCGAAGACGCCGACGTGACCCTGCGCCTGCATCAAACGTTGCAGGAAAAGCTCAATGCCATCCCGAGCCTGAGCAAAGTCCTCAGCGAAATCGAAATGCCGCTGGTACCGGTGCTCGCGCGGATTGAACGCCAGGGTGCATTGGTCGACGCCAATCTGCTGGGCATTCAGAGTGTGGAACTGGGCGAGAAGATGGTCGCCCTCGAGCGTGAGGCGTTCGCCATCGCCGGCGAAGAGTTCAACCTGGGCTCGCCCAAGCAATTAGGCGTGATCCTGTACGAAAAACTCGGCCTGCCGGTTCTCAGCAAAACGGCCAAGGGCCAGGCCTCCACCGCCGAAGCCGTACTGGCCGAACTGGCCGAGCAGGATTTCCCGCTGCCCAAGGTGCTGATGCAGTACCGCTCAATGAGCAAGTTGAAAAGCACCTACACGGATCGCCTGCCGGAACAGATCAATCCGCGTACAGGGCGAATCCACACGTCTTATCATCAGGCCGTCGCGGCGACCGGGCGTTTGTCGTCCAGTGATCCAAACCTGCAGAACATTCCGATCCGCACCGCCGAAGGCCGTCGCATTCGTCAGGCGTTTGTGGCACCAACCGGCTACAAATTGCTGGCAGCGGACTACTCGCAGATCGAACTGCGGATCATGGCCCATCTGGCCAAGGACGAAGGGCTGCTGCACGCCTTCCGCAATGATCTGGACGTGCACAAAGCTACCGCAGCTGAAGTTTTCGGTGTTGAACTGGCGGATGTGACCACTGATCAGCGTCGTAGCGCCAAGGCGATCAACTTCGGCTTGATCTACGGCATGAGTGCGTTTGGCCTGGCCAAGCAGGTCGGGGTGGATCGCAAGCAGTCGCAGGCGTACATCGACCGTTATTTCGCCCGCTACCCTGGCGTGCTGCAATACATGGAGCGCACTCGCGCCCAGGCTGCCGAACAAGGTTTTGTCGAGACGATCTTCGGTCGCCGTCTGTACCTGCCGGAAATCAATGCGAAAAACCCGGCCCTGCGCAAAGGTGCCGAGCGCACGGCGATCAACGCGCCGATGCAAGGCACGGCGGCGGATATCATCAAGAAAGCCATGGTGGCTGTGGATAACTGGCTGACCTCCTCAGGCCTCGACGCCAAAGTCATCTTGCAGGTGCACGATGAATTGGTGCTTGAGGTCCGTGAGGATTTGGTCGATCAGGTTCGCGAGGAAATTCGCCTCCACATGAGCAACGCGGTGAAGCTGGATGTGCCGCTGTTGGTAGAGGTTGGGGTCGGAAATAACTGGGACGAGGCTCACTAATCCGTCTAAACAGGCGTTTCTGTTGCGGCATAGCGCCGTGGCAGAAGCGCCGAGCGCTGCTATTTCATAAAGATGCCTGGCGTTATTTCCAATCGATTTGGAACTTCTTCGGAACTAAACCCGTCAACCGCCACTCAGAGTTACTGAATGGCTGGTGAAGCCCTTCGATGCTCCTATGTTGTGTTAAGTGTTGGCAGATAATCTGGACCCCGCCCTAGCGGTCCGGAACTTGAGCCCCGGAACTTCCCCCTCCCCATAGAAGTCCGGGGTTTTTTTTGCCTGCCGTTTGCCTCAAGGGCTTTACTCGGCAGCTTCGGAACCCTTGTCCGCCAGCTCCATCCAGCCCGCCAGTACCGTGTAGGCGTCTTCCAGACCCAAGCGTTTTGGCGCCGAAAACAGCTGGATACTGACCGCATCCCCCCAACCCTTACGGATATCGGCCTGGACTTTGAGCAGGACGTTTTTCGCCGCCCCGTACGTCAACTTGTCGGCTTTGGTCAGCAAAATATGCATGGGCATGCCGCTGGCGACAGCCCAATCAAGCATCAACAAATCGAAGTCGGTCATTGGATGACGGATGTCCATCATCAAAATCAGACCTTTCAAACTCTCGCGACCACCCAGATACGCTTCCAGGTGACGCTGCCAGTGCAGCTTCAACGGGATAGGTACTTTTGCATAACCGTAACCCGGAAGGTCGACCAGACGACGATCATCGTCTAGCTTGAAGAAGTTCAAGAGCTGCGTGCGCCCCGGAGTTTTCGAGGTTCGCGCAAGACTGGCGTGCGTCAGGGTGTTCAGCGCACTGGACTTGCCGGCGTTGGAACGGCCGGCGAAGGCCACTTCAAAGCCTTCATCGTCCGGGCATTGATCGACTTTGGCAGCGCTGAGCATGAAGGTGGACTGTTGGCACAGGCCGAGGATGGGATTCTTGAGTTGCATGGGATTTCCGATGTGGGCGGCGCCGGGAATGGACGCGGCAAGCGGTGTCGTTTCCGTTTCAGTGACGCCAGTATATAATGCCGCAGATTTTGTGTGCGCTTTGTCCCAGCGTAGGATGAAGATCACGAGAGCGATTGACCTTGATTGCGCACTAGAACGCAACATGCTCTCAACCCTGAAAAGGTCGTTTTATGACGAAATGGCTGCTAGCTGCCGGTGTCTTGATGCCGCTTTACAGCGCTCAGGCTACACAGGATCCGGAAGCTGTGTACAACCGTGTTTGTGGTGCCTGTCATTCCGGCCAACTACCCATGGCCCCTCAAAAGGGCGATCAGGAAGCTTGGACGCCGAGGTTGGCGAAAGGTATGGAGACGCTGGTGCAACACGTGACCCAGGGTTTCAAGGCGATGCCGCCGCGTGGTTTGTGCATGGACTGCAGTGCCGAGGATTACCAGGCAATCATCCAGTGGATGAGCGAGTGATCCCGGTCCATAACTCCTTAACCCTTAGCCGTAGTTGGATTAGCTGATGAACAAATTGATCGTGAGTCTGCTGTTGACCGTGGGGATCTCCGGCATTGCCCATGCTGCAGGTGAGCCAGTAAAACCTGGTGACGCCGCCGCAGGCCAGGCAAAAGCCGCTGTATGTGGCGCCTGTCATGGCCCGGATGGCAACAGCATGGCGCCTAACTTTCCGAAACTGGCAGGTCAGGGTGAACGCTACCTGACCAAACAGCTGCACGACATAAAGTCGGGCAAGCGCACCGTTCTGGAAATGACCGGCCTGCTGACCAACCTGAGCGACCAGGATCTGGCTGATATCGCGGCCTACTTCGCCAAACAGAACGGCAGTGTTGGAGCCGCCGACCCTAAAATCGTGGCTCGCGGTGAAGCCCTGTTCCGCGGCGGCGACCTGGCCAAGGGCCTGCCGGCCTGCACCGGTTGCCACTCTCCAGACGGCAAGGGCAATGCGACCGCCGGCTTCCCTCATCTGGGCGGCCAGCATGCTCAATACGTCGCCAAGCAACTGACCGATTTCCGCAAGGAAGAAGGCGGACGCACCAACGATGGCGATGCCAAAACCATGCAGACAATCGCCAAACGACTGAGCGACGAAGATATCGCCGCCGTGTCCAGCTACATTCAAGGCCTGCACTAAGGCCGGTTGATCGGGCGTTGCGAGTGATGAACATCTCATGCAACGTTAACGCTCGATTAATCCGTCGCAGCAAGTATAAAAAGGGTGGCTTAGGCCGCCCTTTTTTGTGGCCGCTGCCGTTACACTACAGAACTCAAGCCCGCCAGGACCTGTCTGAAAACAGGTCGCGCGAGGCGACCAAAATTGTCCAGGAGTAAAGCATGCGTAATCTGATCATCAGCGCCGCATTCGTCGCTGCCAGCCTGTTCGGCATGACTGCCCAAGCCGCCGAAGCCCCCGCTGCCCCCTATGTCGAACTGACCAATCCGGTTCCGGTCGCAGTGCCTGGCAAGATCGAAGTGGTGGAGTTGTTCTGGTATGGCTGCCCGCACTGCTACGCATTCGAACCGGTAATCAATCCTTGGGTCGAGAAGCTGCCCTCCGATGTGAATTTTGTGCGCATTCCAGCGATGTTCGGCGGCCCTTGGGACGCACACGGCCAACTGTTCCTGACCCTTGAAGCCATGGGCGTCGAGCATCAGGTTCACACGGCGGTTTTCGAAGCCATCCAGAAAGAACACAAGAAGCTGGTCACTCCAGAAGAAATGGCAGAGTTCCTGGCCACTCAGGGCGTTGACAAGGACAAGTTCCTGGCCACCTTCAACTCCTTCGCCATCAAGGGCCAGATCACCAAAGCCAAAGACCTGGCGAAGAAGTATGAAATTTCCGGCGTACCGACCATGATCGTCAACGGTAAATATCGCTTTGACGTGGGCTCCGCCGGCGGTGCCGAGCAAGCCCTGAAACTGGCCGATACACTGGTCGACAAAGAGCGAGCGGCTAGCAAGGCTGCCGCCAACTAAGCGAAGCGACTGCCATGCGCCGCTGGGGAACTGAACGCGTTGTTGGCCTGCATGATCCACGGGTCAACGAACATCACCTGGAGTCGACGGGCTTGCCCGCAGACAGTCGACTGCGCTTGCTCAGTTTTAATATCCAGGTCGGCATCAGTACCGAGCGGTATCGGCACTACCTGACCCGAGGCTGGCAACACTTGTTGCCGCACACCGGGCGTGCCGACAATCTGCAAAAAATCGGCAACCTGCTGGGCGACTTCGATCTGGTCGCCTTGCAGGAAGCCGATGGCGGCAGCCTGCGATCAGGCTACGTCAATCAAGTCGAACACCTGGCGCAACTCGGCGCCTTCCCCTACTGGTATCAACAGCTCAATCGCAACCTCGGTCGCCTCGGTCAGCACAGCAATGGCGTGCTCAGCCGTATGCGCCCATGGGTCATTGAAGATCACCCGCTACCGGGCCCCAAGGGTCGCGGAGCGATTCTGGTGCGCTTCGGTGAAGGTCCGGAGGCCTTGGTGGTGGTCATGATGCATCTGGCGCTGGGCGCTCGCGTGCGCAGCCTCCAACTGGCTTACATCCGCGAGTTGATCGGCGGCTATAAACACCAAGTGCTGATGGGCGACATGAATACCCATGCCAGCGACTTGCTGCAAAACTCCCCGTTGCGTGACCTCGGCCTGCTCGCGCCGCAATTGGAAGCGACATTCCCTAGCTGGCGCCCACAACGCTGCCTGGACCATATTCTGCTAAGCCCGACGCTGACCCTTGAAAAGGTCCAGGTCCTGGCACAGCCCATTTCCGATCACCTGCCGGTCGCGGTAGAGATTCGTCTGCCGGGTTCGCTCACGGCAGATGCATTACCCGCGTTGAGCCCTGCCCCTCGCGGACCCCATGAATGAGCGACGAAACACAGCGCTGGAAAGAGAAGTACCTCAAAAACATCGAACAACAGGAAAAGCTTGAACGTCGCTGGGACGCCCGGCTTGACCTGCTGCGCCGTGGGCTGGTGCGTAGCACTCTGGCGGCTGAGGGTACCGACCGCGCCGTCGACCAATGCATGAAAGAGATGCGCGAAGTCGTGCGCACCGATGACATGGACGCCGCCTTGGCCGCCCTGCTGCCGCGACTTGAAAAAGCCGTGCTCGATTCCGAAAAGCGCCGGGAAACCCGAATCAGTCAGACCAGCGCCGCACTGACAGCGCTGGTCTCGCAACTGCAATCATTGCCGCTGCCTCGGGAAGTGAGCCGACCACTCAAGAGCTTTGCCAAAAAACTCGAGGGTAGAGTCAGTCAGGCCCGCGAAATTCCGTTGCTGCTCAGCGAACTAAGCGGCCTGCAAGGCAAGGCCTTGAACCAGTTGGAGACCCCAGCCGAACCTGACCGGCCCGGTTTTCTGCAGAGACTGTTCGGCAGCCGCGAAGCTGACGAGGAAGTGTCACAGGTCATCGCACCTTCCGTTCACACCACGGCTGCGCAACCTGTGGAGCCCGCTGCCGAAATTGCACATGTCGATCACGCATCGAGTGAGGACCGGCCGTCAGTTACACAACTAGTGGCACCCGCCTGTGAAGTGGTAGCACTTGTCCCGCCCGCCCTTGAAGCAGTCGCCGCCTGGACGCCAGCTCCAGAACCACAAACAGCGTCGGACAATGAACACCAGGAAGAGCCCACCCTTCCCTTCCTCGCCCCCGTCATTGCGATCCAACCGGCAATCAATCCCGATGAGCTGACCCCGGCATTTACGACCATTGATCCTGAGCACAGCGAACCAGAGCACTTCCTCTACGCCTTGCCTGACTCACCGGAGCCGTCCTACAGCTCTGTCGCCAAACACATCGAAGACACACTGCTCGGCCTGCTCGACGATTTGACATTACCGGAACGCCACCGACCCCAAGCGGAAGCGATGCGGGATCGCCTTCAACATGGTTTGAACTGGTATGAGCTGATTCCGATCCTCGACGATCTAGCGACCCTGATGTTGGCGATAAACCACGGCGGCGAGCACGAATTCGAAGCCTATTTACAGCAACTCAATGAACGCCTGGAATCCTTCCAGAGCAACTTGAAGGCGGCCAGCGAAGGGCACGCCGACAGCCGCTCTGCGGCGCGGCAGATGGATACGCAGATCCGCGAACAGGTCGATGGCTTGCACAGCAGCATGCAGGAAGCGGCGGACCTGGACGACCTCAAACTCGTTCTGGAGAATCATCTGGAAGGCCTGCTTGGCACCATGGATCACCACCAGAAGCAGCGCGATGAGCGTGAACAAGCGGTCGCAGCACGGTTACACAGCCTGGCGGAGCGGGTGGCGCACATGGAGCAGGAAGCGCAGGGTTATCGGAAGCACCTTGAAGAGCAGCGCCAGAAAGCGTTGATCGATCCGCTCACCGCCCTGCCCAATCGAGCCGCGTGGAGCGAACGCCTGGATCACGAAGTCGGCCAATGGCAGCGGCACGGCAATACCTTGTTGCTGGCCATGCTCGATCTCGATCACTTCAAACGTATTAACGACAACTATGGCCACCTGGCAGGCGACAAAGTGCTGAAGATCATCGCCAACGTGATGCGCAAGCGCCTGCGCGGTACCGATTTCGTCGCGCGATTTGGTGGCGAGGAGTTTGTGCTTCTGATGCCCGGCACCGTGCCGGCAGTCGGTGCAAAACTGCTGGAAACCCTGCGCGCCTCGATCGAGGCTTGCCCATTTCACTTTAAAGGTGAGCGCGTAACAATCACTATTTCCATGGGCTTTACGGCGCTTAAACCCGATGAAAATAGCGATATGGCCCTCAAAAGAGCCGATCAGGCGCTGTATCGCGCCAAAAATGCCGGGCGCAATCGAGTAGAGGCCGGCTAACGGCCATTTGTTCCATTTTGTTGAAAACAGCGCATTTGCCGTCGGCACTCAAAGCAGTACGTTACACTGTTGCATTACTGTCTTGTGTGTACAGACTTGCCATGAAATATCTAGCTCTCATCGCGTCTCTGCTGCTGTTGGCCGGTTGTGCCAGCGGCCCCCGTATCGACACCAGCCACGCTTCGAGAAACTACGACAGTCGCATTCAGTTCGTGGTGTTGCATTACACCAACGCCTCGCTGGAGCGCTCACTGCAGTTGTTGACCCATGGCGAAGTCAGCAGCCATTACCTCATTGGCGACGACAAGGGCGCCACCATCTATAAGCTGATGGACGAGCAATATCGCGCCTGGCACGCGGGCGAAAGCGAATGGCAAGGCAGGACCTGGCTGAACTCCAGCTCCATCGGTATCGAAATCGTCAACCCGGGCTTCAAAGACACCCCCACCGGACGCGTCTGGTACCCCTACAGCGAGGATCAAGTGCAATCGTTGATCTTCCTGCTCAAAGACATCAGCACGCGTTACAACATCCATCCTCGCGCCATCATCGGCCATAGTGACATCGCGCCAATGCGCAAGCTCGACCCCGGTCCGCTATTCCCATGGAAACGCCTGGCCGCCGAAGGCATAGGCGTGTGGCCCAACGAGCAAGCCGTAGCGCGCCAGCAAGCCCAATTCGCAGCACAACTGCCGAGCATCAGCTGGTTTCAGGGACAACTGGCCAAACTGGGTTATGACACCCCACAAACCGGTGAACTGGATGTAGCGACGCGCCATGTGTTGGCGGCCTTTCAGTTGCACTTTCGCCCTACCCGCTTCGACGGCACGCCGGACGCTGAATCAGCTGCAATCCTGCAAGTCGTGAATCAGACAAATTAATGGCGCCCGTCCGACAGTAAGGGCTTTTTCCCAATCAGCAGCTATAACTCATTGGTAATTCTTCGGATATCAATGATGGCTGTAGAGCGCGAGACACTACGTAGCTGGTTCTATCGTCCCTGGTTTTTGGCGATGCTGGCGGCTGCCCTGAGCGCGACCTTGTTGATCGCCGGCAGTCTGTTCGTGGCGATGCATCAGGTTGAACAGAACGAAAGCCAGGAAATGAACGCTCAGGGCGAGCGTTTTCTCGCCCGCCTGGAACAGCTATTCGGGCAGCTACGCGAAAGCCTCGACGACCTCGAATCCCAGCCACTTCGAGGCTGCGATGCCGAATTGATCGCAACGTTGCAACAGGTCAGCTTCAACTACCGCTTCGTTTACGAAGCGGCTTACGTCGATGATTCACGCTTGTGCTCCAACCGTCCTCGTCGGGAAGGGCTTTCGCTGCTGCGACCTCCCGACATCAAAGGCCCCACCTACAGCTATTGGCTGAACACCACCACCGAACCCGATGAAAACCGTGCCGCGCTGATGCTTGGAAGGGGAAATTTCCGGGTGGCAACGTCTCGCGGACATTTGACCGACATGGTCGACTTGACGCCTGGAAGCAGCCTGCTAGTGGTGCTGGACCGCGGAACGCGCGCGATTCCCGTATTGGGTGCAGCCCAAGTCTGGCCACCGACGGAATCCTGGGTCCCCAAAAGTCGCGACGCACTGCAAGTCACGCAAACCCGCTTGATTTACCACATGCCGACCAACAATCCGGAATACCAATTGGTATTGATCACACCGCGCACGGTCATGCACGTGCCAGCGGTGTGGTGGTGGCTGCTTCCTGCCAGTCTGATGCTGGGGGTGATTGTGGGTTTTCTGGTGTTTCTGCTGGTGCGCCAACGCCAGTCGCTGGACGCCGAACTGCACGGCGCCATACGACGAGGCGAGCTGCAGGTGCTTTATCAACCGATCTTCGATCTCGACAGCCGCAACTGTGTCGGTGCCGAAGCGTTGCTGCGCTGGCGAAGGCCAGACGGCACATTGACCAGCCCCGACCTGTTTATCCCGATGGCGGAAAACACCGGCCAGATCCGGCAAATGACCGACTTCGTGCTGCAACGCCTGCTCGAACAATTGGGGCAACTGCTACGCGCTAACCCGCAGTTGTACATCTCGGTCAATCTCGCTGCATGCGATGTAATGGTGCCGCGTATCGGTCAAGTAATGGCCCGCCTGCTGACCCTGCACCGGGTCGCCGCGCAGCAGATTGCCTTCGAAGTGACAGAGCGGGGATTGATTGATGTGGTGGTGGCCCGGGAAAACCTGCAAGCGTTGCGCGATGTCGGGCATCAAGTGCTGATCGATGACTTTGGCACTGGCTATTGCAGCCTCGCCTACCTGCAAACCTTGCCGGTGGATTGCCTGAAGATCGACAAGGCGTTTATCGATGCTCTGGGCCATGACGCCGCCAGCAGCGGCGTCGCACCGCACATCATCCACATGGCACAAGCACTGCAACTCAAAGTGATCGCCGAGGGCATCGAACATGAAGCGCAAGCCGCGTTTCTATGCAGCGAAGGGGTGAAGTTCGGTCAAGGTTGGCTGTTCGCCCACGCCTTGAGCTCCGTGCAGTTCATCGAACTGATTACCCGCGGTCGGCGAAAGGCTGGCCGACGCGTAAATGACGAGGCGTGAAAACGGCTTATACCGCCAGTGCCATGTAGAACTGCGTACCCTGCCCCGGCCGCGAATAGACACCCATCCGCCCACCGTGCAATTGCACGATTTCCTTGCACAGTGCCAAACCCAGCCCGGCCCCCCCTTTCTTGCGGCCAACCTGGACAAAGGGCTCAAAGATTCGCCCTTGCTGCCCATAGGCAATCCCTTCGCCGTTGTCCTCGACACTGATAATCACCCGCTCGCCATGGCGCCGGGCCTGCAACCGAATCAACCCTTCCCGCGCGGTATGGCGCAAAGCGTTGTCGATGAGGTTGTCGAGCACCCGGTCGAGTTGCGGTTGATCGGCCTGCAACCGGGGCAATGGCCCCTGCACTTCTACCCGCAATTCGATGCCCTGCTCTGTCGCGGCATCTGCAAAGCGAGCATGGGCCTGCGTCAGCAGATCCTCGATGGAACATGGCGCCAGGGACAGTTTCTGCAATCCGTTCTGGTAGCGAGAGAAATTCAGCAGGTCGTTGATCAACTGCATCAAGCGCTGCATTTCTTCGTTGACGGTATCCAGCAGGTCCGCTTCGCGGGAATCCTGTGGAAATTTCGCCCGCTCGCGAAACAGACCGAAAGCCATGTGCATGCCAGTGACCGGTGTTCGCAGCTCATGGGAAGCCCGCAGGACAAACTCGCTGCGTACCCGTTCGAATGCCCGCTGTTCGGTGACGTCATGTAACACCATCACCGCGCCAAGAATATGACCTTGGGTATGGATGACCGGCGTCAGGCTGTAGGTCAGCAACCTCGACTCACCATCGACCTCGATACTCAAATCTTCCGGCGCACGCTCCAGCGTGCCGCCACGCAGCACCAGTTGCAGCTGTTCATCCAGTTCCGGACGTTCAAGGGCCGCGCCCAGGCCCTGGCCCAGGCGATCGGTGTCCCAACCCAGTTGACGTTGAGCTACCGGATTGAGGTGTTCAAGATGGCCTTCACGATCGATCATCAACAAGCCGTCGTCGATGCTGTCGAGCACCGCTTGCAGGCGTTGTTGACCGGCGAGCAGTTCGTCGATGTTGGTGGCCTGGTGCTCGCGCAATGCCTCGGCCATGATCCCGAAGCGCTTGGTCAGAAGGTTCAGTTCCACGGCGGACGAAATCGGCAGGGTTACCTCGAAATTGCCCTGGCCGATATTGTCGGCGGCGTGGGCCAAAGCTTCGATAGGCTCACCAAAACGCCGGGCAATCGCGTGGGCCGTCACAAATCCAATGATCAACACCGCCAATCCCACCAACCCCAGCAGGCCAGCCACCAGCAATGCGCGCTCCCGAGACTGGCGCTCGGTGTCAGTGATGTTATCCAGCGCACGTTTGTGTTCTGTGAGTAGACCGTTGCGCAACGTGTTGAATTTTTCCGTGAGCGCTTCGTTGCCACTCAACACCTTGGCCGGGTCAGAGGCCTGGCCGTAGGCCTGGAGAAAATCCAGATAGTCGTCCTTGGCCTGTTCAAACCCGTATGGGCCGCCATTGCCGGATTGTTCGAGGGCGATGCCTTCATCGAGCAACTGGATGTAATGCTGCCTCGCCGACTCGAATCTGACGGGATCGGGCTTCTCGCTGACCATGACCATCAATTGATCACCCAGGGTCTGACGCAGTTTCAGCCCCAGGTCGAGGGTGGCGAAGTTGTTGCGAACGAGCGCTTCCTGGGAGCCGGCCATCTGCATCACGCTGACCAGCCCGAGCAAAAGCCCGAGCAGCGCCACGGTGATCAGTGCGGAAATACTCAGGAACAGCCGAGTACGCAGCTTCATCGCCAGTTTCATCGGTTACAGCTCACAAGTTGTATTGCTTGCGTTTGCGGTACAGCGTCGAGGCATCAATGCCCAAGGTCTTTGCCGCCTGATCCAGTGTATCCGCCGTGGCGAGTACTGCACCGATGTGAGCTTTTTCCAATTCATCCAGGCTCAACGCCGCGCCAATGCGCGGTGCATTGTTAACCGGGGTTTCGGCCATGCCCAAGTGGCTGATCTCAACCCGCTCCTGCGGACAAATAATGCTCGCCCGCTCCACCACGTTACGCAACTCGCGAATGTTGCCGGGCCAGCGATAACCCAGGAGCGCCTCACGGGCTTCATCGCTGAAGGCACGGGCCGGGCGCGCGTACTCTTTGACGAAGCGGGCGAGAAAGCGATCGGCCAGGTTGAGGATATCTTCACGGCGTTCGCGCAGCGGTGGCAGGTGCAAGGTGATGACGTTCAGGCGATAGAGCAAATCCTCGCGGAATCGCCCGTCGCGCACCATGTCTTCAAGGTTCAGGTTTGTCGCGGCGAGAATGCGCACATCGGCGCGGCGGGTCACTGGATCACCGACTCGCTCGTACTCCTTGTCCTGAATGAATCGCAGCAATTTAGGTTGCAATGTGAGAGGAAAATCGCCGATCTCGTCGAGAAACAGCGTTCCGCCGTCGGCCTGATTGACGCGCCCCAGCGTGCTTTCGCTGGCACCGGTGAAGGCACCACGACTGTGACCGAAGAGTTCGCTTTCCATGAGTTCAGCGGTCAGGGACGGGCAGTTGATCGTGACGCAGGATTTCTTCTGACGCTTGCTCCAGCCGTGAATGGCTTGGGACAGTTCACCTTTACCGGTGCCGGACTCGCCCAGAATCAGAATGTTGGCATCGGTACCGGCAACCTGGCGGGCGGTTTCGAGCACCACTTTCATGGCCGGACTGTGGGAGTCCAGACCATCCTTGGGTTTACGCACTTCACCTTCAAGGGCTTCCAGGCGGGCGGACAGTTGTCGCACTTCCAGCTGCTTAGCGGTGGCCAGACGCAATTGATCGGGACTGCATGGCTTGACGAGGTAGTCGGCGGCCCCCGCCTGAATCGCATCGACAGCAGTGTCCACGGCCGAGTGTGCGGTAACGATCACCACCCGCATCCATGGCGCCTGGATGCGCATTTGCGCCAGAACATCCAGGCCATTGTCCTCACCCAGACGTAAATCAAGAAAGCACAGATCGAACACTTGGCGCTGCAACAAGGCATCGGCCTGGGCCGCGCTGGTCGCGGTGGAAACGCTATAGCCTTCGTCTTCGAGGCAATAGCGGAAGGTTCGCAGGATAGCGGACTCATCATCCACCAGCAGAATGCGGCCTTGATGCACCGTGGCTGATTCCATGTTCCTGCGCTCCTTTAAAGTTTGATCTTGGTTAGTCCCGAACAAATCGGGCAAGTTGCATGGTCGATTCTGATCCATTCCAGCGCCAGTCGGGTAGCTATCTGCTGCTGCGCTGCTTAATTGACTGAATTGCATGGGTTTTTAGATAAAAATCGAATTCAGGCGAATGCTCGCCTCCCTTTCTGACATCTGCGTGCGCCACGCAATTCAAAAAAATTCCAGACACCCCTGAATTTATCGTGCATTTCGCACGAGCATGGAGGGAGCATCGTGCAGGATGCGTCGCGGACGATTTTTCAAATACTTATAACTTATTGATTTTGTTAGTTTTTATTCGCTCAAAAAAACTGGCATGCACGCTGCAATGGTCTGGGTAATCAGGGCATTTCCATACGACGCCCTCTAACAAGATCACCACCAAAGTGGGAGGAGCTTCAGGATGACTCGCTACCGTGCCGCCCAACTGCATATCTCGCCGCTGCATATCCAGCAAGGCTTGTTTGCTGTACTGGCAATGCTGATCACATTGATCGCCGGCCAGCAGTTCTTTCGCTGGGAGCAGAGCCAGCAGCCAGAGGCGCCACACCTGTCGATTCAACATCCGACCCAAACCCACTTCAGTGCCGCCAGCAGCAACCTCACCGACATCGCCCCCATGCGGATGATGGACGTCGACCAGGCGCAGCCTTTGGATGAGATGCCGCGTCAGGAGCGCTGGGTATTTTAGTTAACCGAACTTGGCGTGCTCCTTGCGCCGGGACAAGCACCACAAGTGACACCTCTAATTAATGAAGCGTAAGGAGAATCACCATGTTGAGCTGGGCAATCACATTCTTGATCATTGCCATCATCGCCGCAGTGCTGGGCTTCGGTGGTATCGCGGGCACCGCCACGGGTATCGCCAAGATTCTCTTTGTCGTGTTCCTGGTGATGTTCATTGCTTCCTTCTTCTTTGGCCGTCGCGGTCGAGGGTGAACATGAGCGTTCTGTTTAAGACACTGGCAGCCGCCCTGCTTCTGGGCGGTAGTGCCATGGCGATGGCGGCCAATGATGGCCAGATGCGGGTCAATGGATTGCTCACTACGGACCCGCAATACCGTGAAACATGGCAACACGTAGTCAAGAAGGAAGAACGCTTGCCTGAATGGGTCATGAACCTGTCTGGTGATGCCGAGCAAATGACTGCTGTGGAAGAGAATGGCCACAAATATCTGGTCGGGCCGCTGTGCCAAACGCAACCGACCTGCCAGAACGAGCGCTTGATTGTGGCCTTCAGTTTCGACAAGGAAGACGCCTACGCCATGCTGGTCGAAGTGCCCGCAGGACTGCCGGCCGACAAGTCGCCGACGCGACATGCCAACTACCGCTTCCTTGGCAAACCGGACCAGGGCATGCAGGGCTTGCTGATGGAACAGCTGAAGAAAGATCCGAACTGGTACTGAATTCGTCAAATGAAGGAAGCAACATGCTTCTTTCCACTGCGCTACCCGAGGAAGGTAGACGCATGACCATGGGGTCGGGACGTTCTGACTGTTCCAGGGTCGGAGTGACCTACGGGTACAGGGAGTACCTGCGCAAGGGCCGGGTCAGGCAAAGCTGCGACGCAAGTTCGCCGGGTCACAGGACTCGGCGGATTTGCGGAGAGCTTCACTCGCTAAAGCAGTCTCCATGAGCGTTCTGCTCAATTGCCGCTATGCTTCTTCTGCTACCTTTCCGCAAAAAGCATTTCGCGGTGTTTCCTTGCGACCGTATATCGAGAAAGATGCCTACGTATGACAGCGATTTTTCGCGGCTAAACGTAGGTTTTATCTCAAGTTTTAGTCCCGTGTCGTTCGTTCTCAAAATACCCGACCGCCGCTGAAATGGCCGGTTCACGGTACTTTTAGCTGCCGAAATGTCGTATCAAAACCGGTTGAGACTCCCGTTTCATTTAGAAAGGCTCATGCCGATTCGGCATAGGGTAGGCATTTACGGCATTAGACGTTGCTTCCTTGCATGGGAATAGTTGCGCCTTTTTTCGCCTGCCAGAGAGCCATAACAAGCGCTCCGGGGCTCCTTATACGGGGGCAGATGCACGCACTTTTTCGCCACAAGCGTTCCAGTGCCTGTTTCTGCCTGAGTCAAACGCAAGTAAGGGTAAAGATATGAAGAAGGCAAAGCTTAGCCTCGCCTGGCAGATCGTCATCGGTCTGGTATTGGGGATTGCAATCGGTGCGCTGCTCAACCATTTCAGTGCCGAAAAAGCCTGGTGGATCAGCAATGTCCTGCAACCGGCAGGCGATATCTTTATCCGTCTGATCAAGATGATCGTGATCCCGATCGTCATCTCCTCGCTGATCGTTGGCATTGCTGGCGTCGGCGACGCCAAGAAACTCGGTCGCATCGGTCTGAAGACCATCATCTACTTCGAGATTGTCACCACCATCGCCATTCTGGTGGGTCTGGTGTTGGCCAACCTGTTCCATCCGGGCAGCGGCATCGACATGAGCACCCTCGGTACCGTGGATATCTCCAAGTACCAGGCCACCGCTGCCGAGGTTCAGCATGAGCACGCGTTCATCCAGACCATCCTCAACCTGATCCCGTCGAACATCTTCGCGGCCATGGTTCGCGGCGAGATGCTGCCGATCATCTTCTTCTCCGTGTTGTTCGGCCTCGGTCTGTCGAGCCTGCAATCGGACCTGCGCGAGCCGCTGGTGAAGATGTTCCAGGGCGTGTCGGAAAGCATGTTCAAAGTCACCCACATGATCATGAACTACGCCCCGATCGGCGTATTTGCACTGATCGCGGTGACCGTGGCCAACTTCGGTTTCGCCTCGCTGCTGCCGCTGGCCAAGCTGGTGGTGCTGGTTTACTTCGCCATCGCGTTCTTTGCCTTTGTGGTGCTGGGCCTGATCGCTCGCCTGTTCGGCTTCTCGGTGATCAAGCTGATCCGCATCTTCAAGGATGAGCTGGTGCTGGCCTACTCCACCGCCAGCTCGGAAACCGTGCTGCCGCGCGTGATCGAGAAGATGGAAGCCTACGGCGCGCCGAAAGCCATTTGCAGCTTTGTGGTGCCGACCGGTTATTCGTTCAACCTCGACGGCTCGACCCTGTACCAGAGCATCGCGGCCATCTTCATTGCCCAGCTGTACGGCATCGACTTGTCCATCAGCCAGCAGCTGCTGCTGGTGCTCACCCTGATGGTCACCTCAAAAGGCATCGCCGGTGTACCGGGTGTGTCCTTCGTGGTGTTGCTGGCCACGTTGGGCAGCGTCGGTATTCCGCTGGAAGGTCTGGCGTTCATCGCTGGTGTCGACCGCATCATGGACATGGCCCGTACCGCGCTGAACGTGATCGGCAACGCCCTCGCCGTGCTGGTTATCGCACGTTGGGAAGGCATGTACGACGACGCCAAGGGTCAGCGCTACTGGAATTCCCTGCCGCACTGGCGCAGCAAGGAAAAACTGCCAGCCGGCGAGATTTCCAAGAACTAACGCAAACCTGTGGGAGCGGCCAGCCCTTAGAAATGGGTTCACCAAGGCCCCGATGCAGTACCAATCAAACCCCGGAGAAATCCGGGGTTTGTCGTTTCTGGCGACCCCGTTATCATTCGCCGCATCTTCCGGGGGATTTGACTGATGCTTAATGGCCTGTGGCTTGGCTTCTTCATCGTGGCTGCCGTTTCGGCGCTGGCGCAATGGCTGATCGGCGGCAACGCCGGGATCTTCGCGGCGATGGTGGAGAGTATTTTCGCCATGGCGAAATTGTCGGTGGAGGTCATGGTTCTGCTGTTCGGCACCCTCACTCTCTGGCTGGGTTTTCTGCGGATCGCCGAGAAGGCCGGCATCGTCGAGTGGCTGGCCAAAGCGCTGGGGCCGTTGTTCCTGCGCCTGATGCCGGAAGTGCCACCGGGTCACCCGGCCATCGGCCTGATCACCCTGAACTTCGCCGCCAACGGCCTGGGCCTGGACAACGCCGCCACGCCGATCGGCCTCAAGGCAATGAAGGCTCTGCAAGAGCTCAATCCCAGCGCTACCGTGGCCAGCAATGCGCAAATCCTGTTCCTGGTGCTCAACGCCTCCTCCCTGACCCTGCTGCCGGTGACGATCTTCATGTACCGCGCCCAGCAAGGCGCGCCCGATCCGACCCTCGTATTCCTGCCGATCCTGCTGGCGACCAGTTGCTCGACCCTGGTCGGTCTGTTGTCGGTGGCGGTCATGCAGCGTCTGCGCCTGTGGGACCCGGTGGTGCTGGCCTACATGATTCCCGGCGCCTTGGCCCTCGGTGCCTTCATGGCATTGCTGGCGACGCTCTCCGCGACCGCTCTGGCGAGCCTGTCATCGATCCTCGGCAACCTGACGCTATTCGGGCTGATCATGGTGTTTCTGATCATCGGCGCGTTGCGCAAAGTGAAGGTCTACGAAGCATTCGTCGAAGGCGCCAAAGAAGGCTTCGACGTGGCCAAGAACCTGCTGCCGTACCTGGTGGCGATGCTCTGCGCGGTGGGCGTGCTGCGGGCCTCCGGCGCGCTGGACTTCGGCCTGGACGGGATTCGACATCTGGTGGAGTGGGCCGGTTGGGATACGCGCTTCGTCGATGCGCTGCCGACGGCGATGGTCAAACCGTTCTCCGGCAGTGCCGCTCGGGCAATGCTGATCGAGACCATGAAAACGTCCGGGGTAGACAGCTTCCCGGCTCTGGTGGCCGCCACGATTCAGGGCAGCACCGAAACCACGTTCTATGTACTGGCGGTGTATTTCGGCGCGGTGGGCATCCAGCGCGCGCGGCATGCGGTAGGGTGTGCGTTGCTGGCAGAACTGGCCGGGGTTCTGGGCGCCATCGGGGTTTGCTATTGGTTCTTCGGCTAACAAAAAAACCTGTGGGAGCGGGCTTGCCCTAATGCCGATCAGTTAAGCCTTAACGCGGACCGTAGCAGCTGGCGAAGCCTGCGTTCGGCTGCGTAGCAGTCGTAAAACATGAGCTTGCGGTCTACCTGAAACACCGCATCGGCTAATTTCACGACTGCTGCGCAGCCGAACGCAGGCTTCGCCAGCTGCTACAAAGTGCGGTTCGGCTTAACTGACTGGCATTAGGGCTTGCCCGCGATAGCGGTGGAACATTCAACGTTGATGTCGACTGTGCTGCCAAATCGCGGGCAAGTCGAATCGTCGCACCGCCGCTCCCACAGGGATCTCCTGTGGCTTTAAGGTCGCGGTGGCAACGCCACTTTCTGCCCTTGCTCAACCGCCCAATTCACCACTTGCGCCGTCAACTGGTCGCTCGCCTGGCCGAACCCGGCGACTACTGCGGGCACCTTCACATCGCTCAATGGCTGGCGTACTTCGAAGCGTCTGCTGGCGAGGATTCGCTGGTCATAACCGCGTACCAGCAAGGCATCCAGGCTCACGACCACGCTAGCGGTCGAGCCCTGATACTCGGTCTGAAACGCCCGCAACTGGCCACCCAGCTCCAGGTCTGTCTGGAAAATGCTGTCATCGGTGCTCAACAACGGCACCCGACCGTCCCGCTGGAAGCCGTCCAGCAGACGATTACGCAGCAGCACCGGTGCCGGGTCGCTCCAGCGTGAGCCCTTGTAGCTGACGATCAGATCGCCTTGGGGAATCACCGCGATGTTCGGGCTGTTCAACGCGTCGCTGGCCTGGAGTTTGTTCAGGCGCAGCGACCAGCGTTGCGGCGTGCCATGACTGACCGCTGCGTTGCTTTGGGCCGAAGGCAATCGGTAGACATCGAAGACCTCAGCCTTGGGCAGAATCGAGCACGAACTGATCAGCGTGAAGCCGGCGAGGAGGGCGATACGAGTCAGCTTCATGGCGTGAATTCCTTGTTCTTTTCACGGCCCAGCAGGTAACCGCTGGGGTTTTCCTCCAGGCGTTGAGAGATGACGCGCAACGAAGTCAGGGTTTCGCGCAGTTCGCGAATCGCCGGGGCCAGGCCATTGAGGCCCTGCATGCCGCTGTTGAGCGACTCCTGATTGGTGGCGAGCAGCTTGTTGATTGTCGTGCTGCTCTGCTCCAGCGATTTCATCGCCTGCTCGGCGCTGCCCAACGCCTGCTTGCCATGGTCATTGAGCAGTCCGTTGGCATTGCGCATCAGCGCCGTGGTTTGCTCCAGCATGTTGTTGGCTTGCTTGCCGACCGATGCCAGTTGCTGCATCGCCTGACGAATATCGCCACGCTGATCGGCAATCGTCCCGGTGGTTTGCTCCAAGTGCTCCAGAGTGCTGCTGATGCGCTCGATGTTTTCCGCGGAAAACAACAGATTGGCGTTATGCATCAGCGTGTTCACGCCGGATATCAACTCGTTGCTGTCATTGAGCAAGACGGCGATAGGCGAGGGCGAGGCGACGATGGTCGGCAGCTGTCCGTCCTTGCCCTTGAGCTCCGGGCTCTGAGGCGTGCCGCCGCTGAGCTGGATGATCGAGGTCCCGGTGACCCCGGTCAGTGCCAGTTTTGCCCTGGTGTCTTCCTTGACCGGGGTGTCACCGCCCAGGCGAATACGCGCCAGCACCCGGCGCGGGTCTTTCGGGTCCAGACGCAATGTCACCACGTCGCCGACCTTGATCCCGCTGTACTGCACCGAGCTGCCCTTGGACAGGCCGCTGACCGCTTCGTTGAAGACGACTTCGTAATCCTTGAACTCGGTGTCGACGCTGGACTTGGCCAGCCACAAGCCGAAGAGCAGGGCGCCCGTCACCACAATCACGGTGAACAGGCCGATCAATACATGATGGGCTCGGGTTTCCATGTCAGACCTCGTTAAGCTGTTGAGCGGCCGTCAAAGCCGCGCGGCCGCGAGGGCCATGGAAGTATTCGTGGATCCACGGGTCGTCGGTTTCCGAGACCTTGTCGATGGCGTCCGCCACCAGCACTTTTTTCTGCGCCAGCACCGCCACCCGGTCGGTGATGGTGTAGAGCGTGTCGAGGTCGTGGGTCACCAGAAAAACACTCAGGCCCAGCGCATCGCGCAGCGTCAGGATCAATTGATCGAACGCCGCCGCACCAATCGGGTCGAGGCCGGCGGTGGGCTCGTCGAGAAACAGGATGTCCGGGTCCAGCGCCAGCGCACGGGCCAGCGCCGCTCGCTTGATCATGCCGCCAGACAGCGCAGCGGGGTACTTGTCGGCAGCCGACAGCGGCAACCCGGCCAGCGCCAGTTTGACCGCGGCCAGATGTTCGGCATCTTCACGGTTCAGGCCGGCGTGTTCGATCAAGGGCAGGGCAACGTTTTCGGTCACGGTCAGCGAAGTGAAGAGGGCGCCTTGCTGGAACAGCACACCAAAACGCCGTTCAACCATCGAACGCTCATGTTCAGACAAGGTCGGCAGGTTTTTACCGAAGACCTTTACCACCCCTTCACTGGGCTGACGCAAGCCGATAATGCTGCGCAGCAGCACCGATTTACCGCTGCCGGAACCGCCGACCACGGCAAGAATTTCACCTTTGTACAGATCGAGATCGAGGTTTTCGTGCACGCTTTGACTGCCGAAGCGATTGCACAGCCCACGGACTTCGATCACTGCCTCGGAAGGCGCTCGGGGTAAACGACTCACCAGCCCATCTCCATGAAAAACAGCGCGGCCACGGCGTCGAGCACGATCACCACGAATATCGACTGGACCACGCTGGACGTGGTGTGTGCACCGACAGACTCGGCGCTGCCGCTGACTTTGAAACCTTCGAGACAGCCAATCGAGGCGATCAGGAAGGCGAAAACCGGGGCTTTGACGATCCCCACCAGAAAATGCTGAACCCCAATGTCCGATTGCAGCAGCGACAGGAACATCGCCGGCGAAATATCCAGCGACACCGCACAGACCACGCCGCCGCCAATAATCCCCGAGAGCATTGCCAGAAAGGTCAGCATCGGCAGCGCCACCAGCAGGGCCAGGACGCGCGGCACCACGAGCAATTCCATCGGGTCGAGGCCCAAGGTGCGGATGGCGTCGATTTCTTCGTTGGCCTTCATTGAGCCGATCTGCGCGGTGAACGCACTGGCGGTGCGCCCGGCCATCAGGATTGCCGTCAGCAACACAGCGAATTCACGCAGGAAGGAAAAGGCCACCAGGTCCACGGTGAATATTGTGGCGCCGAAATTGGCCAATACCGTCGCCCCGAGAAACGCCACCACAGCGCCCACCAAAAAAGTCAGCAGGGCGACGATGGGGGCGGCATCAAGGCCGGTTTGTTCGATGTGCGCCACCATCGGCGTGATGCGCCAACGCTTGGGCTGGAACAGGCCGCGAACGATGGTTTCCAGAATCAGACCGACGAAGCCCAGCAGTTGCAGGGTGTCCTGCCAGACCGCATCTACCGCGACGCCAATTCGGGTCAGCAATTGAATACTGACGCTGATTTCCGGCTCCTTTACCGGCACACAGAAATTGGTCATTGAGCTGTAGATGGTCTGCAGCAGCGCGCGATCGGCGCTGGTCAGGGTGCAATCGGGGTGTTCGGCGGATCGCCCCAGGCGCTCGGGGCCCAGCAGCTCTACCAACAGCGAGGCACCGGCGGTGTCGAGGGCGCCGAGACTGTTGAGGTCAATGTGGGTGTCGTCGTCGTATTGGCCGCGAAGTTTTTCGCACAAGCGCTTGAGATCGGCGTAATGGGCAAGCGTCCAGTCACCCGTCACCCGCAACTGCGCAGGGGAGTGAGAGGCATCCAGTTGGGCATTGCCGGCCATTGTGCTGCTGCTCATAAGCTCCGTGCTTGTTCAGTCTATGCAGAGCTACGTAATAGCACGAACCGCGCTACTTTTCTTTGGTCGATGTGCTGTCCATGACCTTGAAGCGCAGCACGCCGATGACCTGGCCATCCTCGGTCAACACCCGGACCTGCCATTTACCCACCGGGTTGCCCGGGAAATTCTGCTTGTGCGTCCAGGCGCGGTAGCCTTCCTTGCGCCCACCGTGGATGTCCAGCGGGATGCGGTCGACCTCTTTGCCGTTGAACTGCCACACGTGATAAATCCGCTCATCCAGACCGCGCGGGGCGTTGATTGCGGTGTAGGCGTACAACCCGCCACCACGAATCTGCTCGGCCGTGACTTCCTCCAGGCTGGCACCCGGTGTGCGGTCCTGCATTTGCGTGCTGATCGCCACGTCAGTCATCCACAAGGTCGCCGGTGGCACCCACGAACGCAAGACCCAACCGAGGGCGCCGACCCCCAACGTGATGCTCAGGATCGCCAAGGCGTTGCGCACCGTACGGATCGGGAAGATCGACGCCAGGCTCGGGAACGACAGCAGCACGGCGGTACCCAGCGCCAGTTTGAAACTCTGGGACGTGGTGAGGTGCATGATGACGGGCAGGGCGGTCAGCAACGCAGCAAACAACGTCAGGGTATGCAACGCCAGGAACGCCCAGCGCCGAGGTGCCAGCCATTTGTAGTAGAGCGGATCGATGATGGAGATCAGTGCCGCAATACCTAACAGCCCGGTGAAGAACAATTGGCCGCTGTTCCAGGTGGTGGTGATGAAAAAGAACGGCAGGACGAAGAACAGGCTTTCCTGGTGGATCATCTGCGTGGCGTAACGCAGCAGTGGCTGGGGAATTTCGCGCTTGAAGATTTTTGCGAACAGCTTGGTTAAGCTGTTTTCCAGCATCAGCCAGACCCAGCTGAGCACCATGATGATGGTGATCCAGGTCGCCAGGCCTTGTTGGCGATCCACCAGGATGAAGCTGCCGACACCGGAGATGAAACCACCGAGTGCAATGACCCCAGGGTAGCGCTTCATCAATTCCAGAATGCGCTGGAAGTATTGGGTCAGGATCGGCATTCGGCGGTTCACATTCATCGTAGGAAATTTCCTCGACAGGTTACCCGCCGGGGGGCTGCGTGGCGAGGCCCACAGTCCGGCCCAGGAGCCTTTGTAGCAGCTGCCGAAGGCTGCGTTCGACTGCGCAGCAGGCGCAATCCGTTATGTCAGATGTTCCAGATACACCTTGATGAATGGTTTGACGACTGCTTCGCAGCCGAACGCAGCCTTCGGCAGCTGCTACACAGGTGGTGGTGTCCTTCGGTGGAGGCGCCAGCCCAATAGTCCGAGCAGCAGTAACCCAAACACCCCGACAATCGTCCAAATCAACTGGTCATCCCCCATCAACGGCTTCTCGATCCGCAAATACCCCGGTTGCAGCAGCAATTCGCGCAATGCCTTGTTGGCTTCCTCCAGTGTCACGCCTTGCAGTTCCCTGGCCGGGTTGGTGAAACGTCCGCCCTCGTACTCCCCAAGGGCACTCCAGTAATAATCGGCCAACGCGCTATTGCCTTGCACCGCCCAGGCCTGACGGGCAATAGCGGCCTGTTTCAGGCGGTTGAAGGTGTCGGCGTCGAGACCGTCCTTGAGCAATTGGGCTTTCAACTCCTCAAGGACCTGTTCAGCCTGCGGCACATCATCGCGCTCAAGGTCGGCGTTCAGGCTCATGAAACCCACACCGCCAAACAACTCGCGCTCAGCCGAGGGGCCATAAGACAAACTGTGGACCAGGCGCATCTGGCGATAAAGCGCCCAGTCCAGATAGTCCTTGAGCAGATCGAACGTTTCGTCGTGCTGATCCTCCATCACCGGCTCTGGCACCAACCAATGCAACTTGGCCCCCCCGCCGACGAAACCGCTACTGAGCGTGCGCTCATGGGCAGCACTGGTCTGGATTTCTGGCAGAGGCAGGTGGTCGCTTGGGTCGACCGCCTCAAGCTCACCCCAGGCCCGCTCCAGATAGGCCGGGAGCAACCGCTCGAGGTCACCGACCACGATCAGGGTCATGTTGTTGGGCGCGTACCAGAGCTTGCGCACCTTTTCCAATTGTTCGCGGGTCAGGTGATCGACTTCGGCGCGCTCCGGGCATTTGAGGCCCAACTCCACGGCCAGTTGATTGCTCGCCGTGTGGCCAAGGTCCTGGCGATCCAGCCAGCGTTGCAAGCGTGTGTAATGCCCGCCGTCTTCGCGCTCGACCACTTGCTTGGCGGCCTTGATGGCGTTGTCGTCGATGCGGGTCTGGGACAGCAGCGCCAGCAACAGGTCGAGGACCTTGCGCTGGTTTTTCGCTGGCGCTTCGATGACGAAGGTCGTGTCGGCATTGCTGGTGAAAGCATTCCATTCACCCCCCAGCGCCTGCATGCGCTCTTCCAGGCCACCTTCACCGGTGGCGTCGATACCGCTGAACAGCAGGTGTTCGAGCAGATGCGGCAGCTCTTTGTCCTCGCAGCTGAAATCATCCAGGCCAACGCCAATCACCAGACGAATCGCCACATGCCCGCGCTCGGTGCCCGGTTTGAGCAGCAATTGCAGGCCATTGGGCAGCGTATATCCCTCGACCTGAAAGCGATCCAGGGCAAACAAAGGAAATGAGCCAAGAAACAAACAGGCGAACAGCAGACAACGCATAACAGGTTTCCATACGGCTGATTGGCGATCCGTGTTGCTTTCCGGGCAGCCATCGCGAGCAGGCTCGCTCCCACGTTGGTTTTGCGGTGGGAGCAAGCCTGCTCGCGATGCTTTTGAACCGGAACTCAAGTTACTGACTGACTACACTGCCAGACGTTCAAGGCGAATGCGTGATGTCCGCCAAATCGTCGACAGCCAGTGCCCCGGTGTCCGACGTTTCCAGCACTGCATACGCGCTGCTGCAGAACAGCGAATTCAGACGTTTCATGTCGGCAATCAACTCCAGGTGCAACGAACTGGTTTCCAGACTTTGCACAATCTTACGTTGCAACCGGCTGACATGGGCATGAGCCAGACGCCGTTCCTGTGCGCGAAAGCGACGCTTTTCTCGCAACAACTGACGGGCACTGTCCTTGTCGGAACTCAAAAACACAGACAATCCCAGGCGCAGGTTGGAGATTAACTGACTGTGCAGCCCGGCCAACTCTTCCAGCCCAACCTGGGAAAAAGACCGGCGCTGCGCGGTTTTCTGCTGCTGCACCTTGCGCAGCATGCGTTCGATCAGGTCGCTGGCGAGTTTGAGGTTGATCGCCAACTCAATGATTTCCGCCCAACGGTGGCTGTCCTGGCCGCTGAGGTCCTCGCGGGGCATTTGCGCCAGATAGAGCTTGATCGCGCTGTAGAGTGCTTCGACATCATCGGTCAGGCGACGCATTTCCTGGGTCACGGCGGTTTGCTTGCCGTGCAGCACATCGAGCATCGCTTCGAGCATGTTGTCGATCAGATCGCCCATGCGCAGGGTTTCCCGGGCCGCATTGGCCAACGCCAGGCTCGGCGTGACCAGCGCTGTCGGGTCGAGGTGCCGGGCTTTGGCCATTCCGTTGACTTCAGGTCGCTCCGGCAACAGCCAGGCGCACAACCTGGCCATTACCCCGACACTCGGCAGCAGGATCAAACAACGCGCGGTGTTGTAGAGCAGGTGGAAGCCAATCACCATTTCCTGAGGGCTGAAATCCAGGCTATCCATCCAGTGCACCAGCGGGTCGAGCACCGGGATGATCAGCAGCAAACCGATCAGCTTGTACAACAGGCTACCGAGCGCGACCTGGCGGCCCGCGGCGTTTTGCATGCTAGTGCTGAGGAACGCGAGGATGCCACTGCCAATGTTGGCGCCAATCACCAGGCCAATGGCCACTGGCAGACTGATCACATTGGCCCCGGCCAGGGTCGCGGTCAGCAGGACGGCCGCGAGACTGGAGTAGGAGACCATCGCGAACAGCGCCCCTATCAGGGCATCGAGCAGGATGTCGCCGGTCAGCGAGGCGAAGATCACCTTCACCCCTTGCGCATGGGTGATCGGCCCGGCGGCTTCGACAATCAGTTGCAGCGCCAGAATGATCAGGCCCAGGCCGATACACACTCGCCCCATCTGCCCGACCCGGGTCTGTTTGCGCGACAGGAAGAGAATCACCCCGACAAAGATCAACAAGGGCGACAGCCAGGACAAATCGAACGTCAGCACCCGCGCCATCAACGCCGTACCGACGTCGGCGCCGAGCATGGTCGCCAGGGCCGGGGTCAACGCCATCAGGCCCTGACCGACAAACGAGGTGACGAGCATGGCGGTGGCGTTACTGCTCTGGACCATCGCCGTCACCACGATCCCGGCGACAAACGCCAGCCAGCGCTTGGACATGTTCCGGCCAATCACATGGCGCAGGTTGGTGCCGTAAACCCGCAGGA
The DNA here is from genome assembly GCF_031456105.1 of Pseudomonas sp. BE134. Taxonomy (NCBI): domain Bacteria; kingdom Pseudomonadati; phylum Pseudomonadota; class Gammaproteobacteria; order Pseudomonadales; family Pseudomonadaceae; genus Pseudomonas; species Pseudomonas sp. BE134. The sequence continues at coordinate 77,595 of NZ_JAVDUA010000005.1, forward strand.
TGCCGGTTCGGACGATGTGCGTGCCCCAGATCAACAAGGCCACGGCCGATAACAAATTGAGCAGGGTGAGCATAAAGGCCCCCTGTGGTGGTCGCGCCCCAAAGGGGCAAGTTGACGGTACTGCGCTTTTTTCTACGTTCTGTACTTAAGCTGTAGTTGGCTAATGGTCTGGACGCCAGCATTGCACAGCTAGTGACGTGAATGAAACAGAACTGTCATGAAAACAGCGCCTCCCTTGTGGGAGCTAGCTTGCTCGCGATGGCGGTATTGCCAGCAACGGCGGCAAGCCTTGGAGCGACTTTTCATTCGCTGTAGTAATCCGCTCCCACGCTGACATCGATCAGATACTTCGCCGTCTTCGGATCGCGCTCATCGCAGCGAGCGTAGCATTTGACGTTGAGGGCAAGACCGTACTTATGGGGAACCAGCAGCATCACGACAACAACCTGATCGAATAACAGGCTCTGTAGAGTATTTCTGTCATCTTCGTTACTTACCATAAGCCACGCATGATCATCGCTATCCCGTGGCACCCAACCGGAACTCTTAAACATCTCTTGTAAATGATTAAGCAAGGGAATCAACTGATCAAACCGCAACGTATCCAACATCGGAGAAGTAGTAATAGTTGATACCTTTTCATTGTTGTAACCGACAGCACCGAATTTCGTTGGGGGCAAAGTGAAACCGTATTTGGGATCATCAAATTTGACAATCACTGGACTGCTGATCCAAGTGGAATCAACTTCGGGTGGTTCACTTGGATAGATTGCCGTTTTAGCCCTGACTGGAAATGTCGAGTCACGCTCTACATCTTTATAGGACTTTCCGATATGAACGGAAATTGTATCCACAGATGGTTGCTCATGGATGACATAAGCAAGCAAAAACAAACACATTACAGCCACAAGACTCAAAATTAATTTGCGCCTCATTTGACTCCTCTCCCATTGGCAATTTCCGTAATGGAAATTTTTACTTGAGCGAGAGTGGCTGGATTTTTGAGTAAATTGTCGAATTGTGTTGCCGCTCGCAACACGAACTCCATACGTTGATTTTTGTCTGCCAGATCAGCGATTGGATTACTACTAAAAGCAACTTTCCGGTCGTCAGGTGCTTTGCACTGACTTGCCAGGGTTAGTTGAATTTCTTCTGGTAGTCCCGAAAATAATCCGGTGACAACGGAGGCAACGTCGCCAGCTTGAGTTCCTCTCATTATCAGCGCGAAATGCGCTATGTCATACATTGCAGGTTGAAGGATATTCAACTGTTCGTGCCGTGCCATAGCCCTGACACTGCCGCTAACATCGCCTTCATTGATCGAGGCGAATGTTTGGGATATTTCGAAGTGATTAGTTCCAAATTCAACTTTATCTGCAATGGGCCAAAGTACTTCATTTTTTAGCCTGCTGCGGTCGGGCAGACACTTCTCCATTTCCTTGAATCCTCGCACCATGAAAAACCGGTGTAGTGGATACACATCCAGGAAAAGGGCAGTGTTTCCAAGCGCTAGCATTTCATGAACGTATTGCAATTCTTCTTGAAGAAATGCAATCGCTTCGCCTGATAGTGGATCACTCGTAAGGGGAACCGGGTTCTGCTGCTTGGCCTGATCCCACTGGTTCCAAAGCTCAGGATCCGAACGCAATTTGTTCACCACTACGCGTTCATACAAGTCCTTTGACTGACTGTCTTTTAACGTTCGGTAAGCTTTTTTCTCCGCTTCGATTCTCTGATCTAGCGTGGAGGCATGAATCAATCCACACCCCACCTGCTTCGAAGCAAACGCCGCCAACCCCGCCCACTGAAACCGGTTATCCGCCAGCCACAACTGCGCATACGCGGCGTTGATCTTACGGTTGCGGGCTTGTGGGTCGGCAATCAGCACGCCACCCGGTGCAACCCATTCTTCGGCTTCTTTCTGAAACCTGCGCCACAGGCAATTACACGTCAGCAACGGCACTTCGACGCGGGTCTTGGGGATGGGGCCGCCCGTGGTGGTTTCGCGTTTGCAGGCGGGCAGTTCGCAGGTGCTGTCCCAGAGTTTTTTCATGTCCAGGTCGGCTGGCGCGATGCATTGTCCGGTCATTTGATTCTTCCTTGAGGCTTAGACGGTCCAGCGAACGACGGCGAGGTCGGGTTTTAGCGTGGCGACGCTTTGGGTCATACCTTGGGCGTTGGTCTGGCCTTTGACGATGCGGCCTTCGGCTGTTTCGATTTCGTAGTCTTGTTCGGCAATCGGTTCGCCATTGCCGGCGCTGACGGCTTTGAATTCCACGACGGGCTGGCCAATGATCGGCAGGGGTGGAGTGAAGGGCGCGGAGGTGTGAGTGCTGCCGATGATGACATCGCCGGAGCCGCCGATGATCACGCCGCCGTGGCTCGTGGTGCCATCGAGGGTCATGGCGTTCAGGCCGTTGATGAACACCGTTGAAGAGAAATTGCCGCTGAGTGCCTGGCCACAGGTGCATTGGTCGCCGACTCTCGCCGCGGCGAGGCCATTGAAAAACACGTCGGGGGAGCCGCTGGCGATGGGGTTGGTGCCATGGCCCGGAAGCGGGCAGGTGGTCGGGTCCGTGACGCGTGCAGCCGGTTTTCCAGACATATGAATTCCTTGTCATTGTCGTTTGAAGCGAGCGGGGGACGCTAACCACCGGGGGCTTGTGCGTCAACCTTTTGAAGGCCGACCGTATCAAGCACCACACGGATTAGCTGTAGGAAAACGCTTAAATTTTCGAGCGCCGGGAGTCGTGTTTAAAAACATCCCGAGTTACTTCTCGCAGGCTACAACGCCTTGCGTAGTTGCCTACGGCTACGCCAGAATCCGCCGGCTTGTGCGCCTTGAACCTGGCCCCTATCGTTTCCCGGTCGCTGAAAAACAGTGATCGGGTTTGGTAGCCCGGAGTTCTGGCGCATAGCCACTTCCTGCGGACGCTTTTTGAGTTCGTAGCTTTAGGGTGGCCATGCGCAGGGTCCTTTCGGGGGCGCCGGTTCCAGTACTCCGGTCTACCAACCTGTGTATGGCCACCACCTTCGTTTGGTAGCGAGTGTGATGGCTCCACGTAACCAGTACTGGAGTTCTATCTATGTTCAAGGTAACGCCCAACCCACCGGACACCGATCCGGTTCCCCACGACTTCCCGCCGCGCAAACCCAGCACCATCTTCCTCATAGACCCCAAGGTCGATAACGAAACCCTGCTCGCTCACGCCTGCGAATCATTGGCGTCAGCCAGCGTCATGGCCAGTGATTTCGCCGGGTTTCTGGAGGGCCCGCAACGCAACACTCTGCTGGGCATTCAGCAGGTGATCATGCTTGGGGAGTTGGCGGTGAATCGAGTGCTGGATAACCTCGATCCACCGGTCAGCCACTAATCCTTAAACCTTGCGCAAAAAAATGTGGGAGCGATCTTGCTCGCGATGGCGGCCTGTCAGTCAACGAAAATGTTGAATCTGATGGCCTCATCGCGAGCAAGCTCGCTCCCACAGGTTTTGCGTAGACGCCGGGGTTATTGCCCCGGAATGTCCTTGCGCAGTTTCACCGGATCTTGCTGTTTCTTCTTTTTCGCGATGGCAGTGCGCATTCTGATGTTGATCGCTTCAACCGCCAGCGAGAACGCCATGGCGAAGTAGACGTAGCCTTTTGGCACGTGGAAGTCCAGGGATTCGGCAATCAGCACGGTACCGACGATCAGCAGGAACGACAGCGCCAGCATCTTCAGGGAAGGGTGCTTGTCGATGAACTCGCTGATGGTGCCGGACGCCCACATCATCACCAGTACGGCAACGACGATCGCGGCGACCATGACCGGTACATGGGAGACCATGCCGACAGCGGTGATGACCGAGTCCAGCGAGAACACGATGTCGATGATCGCGATCTGCACGATGGTGTAGAGGAAGTTGCCGCCCTTGCCGCTCGGCTCTTCGTTGGTTTCGTCTTCCCCTTCCAGCGCGTGGTACATCTCTTGCGAGCTCTTCCACAACAGGAACAGACCACCGAAGAACAGGATCAGGTCGCGCCCGGAAATGCCTTGGCCGAACACTACGAACAGGTCCGCCGTGAGGCGCATGACCCAGGTGATCGACAGCAGCAACAGGATCCGCGTGATCATGGCCAGTGCCAGACCGAAAATCCGGGTGCGCGCCTGCATGTGCTTGGGCATGCGGCTGACCAGGATCGAAATCATGATGATGTTATCGATGCCCAGGACGATTTCCAGGGCGGTCAGGGTAAAGAAGGCAACCCAGATTTCAGGGTTGGTCAGCCATTCCATGTTTTTTCCTTTGAGCGAGTGTTAAACCACGAAAGGCCCGGACTTCGAACTGCGAAGACCGGACCCGTCATGGTGAGTCGTTGGTTATAGAGTGCTGAACAGCGGAAAAATCCCCATCAGCAATGCTGCGAACAGTATGCACAAGCAGACCAGTACTGCCCACTTCAAGGTAAACCGCTGATGGTCACCGAATTCAATGCCGGCCAGCGCCACCAACAAGTAGGTCGATGGTACCAGCGGGCTCAACAAGTGGACGGGCTGACCGACGATCGAGGCACGTGCCATTTCAACTGCGGTTATACCGTAATGACTGGCGGCTTCGGCAAGAACTGGTAACACGCCGTAATAAAATGCGTCGTTCGACATGAAAAACGTGAACGGCATGCTCACCAACGCCGTGATCACAGCCAGGTACGGGCCGAGGAAATCCGGGATGACCGCCAACAGGCTTTTGGACATCGCGTCGACCATGCCGGTGCCGGTCAGGATACCGGTGAAGATACCGGCGGCAAAGATCAGGCCGACCACCGACAGAACGCTACCGGCGTGGGCTGCAACGCGATCCTTCTGCATTTGCAGGCAAGGATAGTTGACGATCATCGCGATACTGAACGCCACCATGAACAGTACCGGCAGCGGCAACAGGCCGGCGACCAGCGTGCACATCAGGGCCAGGGTCAGGAAGCCGTTGAACCAGATCAACTTCGGACGACGAGCGTCAGGGAACTGCGAAACGGTGATTTCGCTGTGGTCGATTTCATCGCCGATCAGGTGCAATTCACCCAGACGCGCACGCTCGCGCTTACCGTAGAAGTAAGCAATCGCCAGGATCGCCAGCACACCGGCCAGCATCGCTGGAATCATCGGTACGAAAATATCGGATGGGTCCACATGCAGTGCGCTGGCCGCACGAGCGGTCGGGCCACCCCATGGGGTCATGTTCATCACGCCCCCGGCGAGGATGATCAGACCGGCCATGATCCGCGGGCTCATGCCGATGCGGCTGTAGAGCGGCAGCATGGCGGCCACGCAGATCATATAAGTGGTCGCGCCGTCCCCATCAAGGGACACGACAAGCGCCAGTACGGCGGTGCCGACCGACACTTTCAACGGGTCGCCCTTGACCAGTTTGAGGATCTTGCGCACTGCCGGGTCAAACAGGCCGGAGTCGATCATCAGGGCGAAGTACAGAATGGCGAACATCAGCATCACACCGGTCGGCGCGAGCTTGGTGATGCCTTCGAGCATCATTGGGCCGATTTTCCCCGCAAAACCACCGAACAGGGCAAAGAGGATCGGGATGATGATCAAGGCGATCAGCGCGGACAGGCGCTTGGTCATGATCAGGAACATGAACGTGATGACCATGGCAAAGCCAAGGAAAGTCAGCATGGGAATACTCCAGGCGTAGCGCGGCTAGGGGAAATGGGCGAACCGGATGGGGTCAGCGCAGAACGGGAGGCACGAGACGTACGGTCGGAGTAACAGCAAAGCGGCGGGTAGCAGAGGACATCAGAATCACCATTGTTGTTGTTTAATGGGCTGTGCGAGCGATAAAACGCTGGCACTGGCCAACCGGTCTGTTGCCGGCAGTGGGGGCGATCCTAATCGGGGAAGCTTTCAGCAAGCTTTCGCTGGTGAAAGCTCTGACAAGAGGCATGATCAGTTTCAGGCAAAAAGAAAGAAGTTGAACACGGAGAGTCGTAAGACTCTTCCGTCATTTCTGAAAGGCCTTGCTTCTGGCTGTATGGACGGGAGTCGCAATGCTAGGCTTGCGCCCCACTGCACAGTTTGAGAGGAGCCCCAACCAATGCTCAACAGCGTTGAATTAGACAATTTCGGTCCTTTACGAAGAATCCGCTGGAGCAAGCTCTCAAACTTGAATCTGATCATTGGAGCAAACAGCAGCGGCAAGACATTTTTGCTCAAGGCGTTGTATTGCACGATGCGCACGCTTGAGGAGTACCAGCGCGGAAATGAACAGCGTTCCGCCGCAGAAATTCTGACAGATAAGCTCTACTGGACGTTTCAGGCAGACAAGATAGGCGACCTGGTAACAAAAAGTGCAGATGGTCCTTTGGGCTGCAAAGTCAAAGTCGACTCACGCGAATTTCGTTACGGGTTCGGCAAAGATACGACCAAGAACATTGCGTCTCTGGAAAATCACGTCCCACCAAGAGGCAGCAACTCTATATTTCTTCCTCCTAAGGAAGTGCTTTCGCTTCAGCACATCATTTTGAAAAGCCGTGATGTGGATAAAGACTTTGGTTTCGACGATACCTACTACGACTTGGCTAAAGCCCTGCGGCTTTTACCGACAAAAGGAAAGAACCACGCTCATTTCGCAAAGGCCCGGGAGAGCCTGGAAGACATGTTCGGTGGAAAAGTAGAGTTCGATAGCAGCGCCAATCGCTGGCAGTTCAAAAAGGGCAATCAGAAATTTCAGATCGGTTCGACGGCTGAAGGGATCAAGAAAATTGCAATCCTCGACACTTTGCTGGGTAATCGATATCTGACCAAAGACTCGATAGTGTTCATCGATGAGCCAGAATCTGCTCTGCACCCGGTCGCGATAACCAAACTGATCGACATCATTGTGTCTCTTGCTGATAGCGGTATTCAGTTCTTCATCGCAAGCCATTCATATTTTGTAGTCAAAGCTCTCTACCTGGCTGCACGCCGACAACAAGTATCCATCCCCGTGCTTTCCTCAATAGAAGACCAATGGATAACCAACGACCTTCGGGCCGGAATGCCTGAAAACCCGATAATCGATGAGTCCATTAGGCTGTATGAACAGGAAGTGGAGTTAGCGCTGGGATGAGTATCGAATTTATAGAGTCTGAAATGCGGTTTGGCCCCTTCCAGCAAGAAAATTGCTTTCGAATTGAGCAGAGTGACTTGTATAGAAGAATCCAGGACGGGTTGAAAATTCCTGAGTTTGTTCTTCTGCGCTCGCAACCTGGGGATATAGCCAGCGTATGGATTGTGGAGGCTAAAACTAGCGTACCCAGGGAAGGAGAACGCTTGAATCAATACATGGGAGAAATCCGGGAAAAGCTGACTAACGCGATCCAGATCATTTTCGCGGGACGCCTTCTACGCCACCCCGAAGCGATACACGAGTTTCCAAGAGCTCTTCAAGAGTTCGACTTGCAAGCTGCTGGTTTCAAATGCGTGCTCGTGATCAATGGGGCACCCAAACAATACATGGCGCCTTTGCAAAGCGCCCTGGCTAAAGAAATGGGCACTATCGTGAAAACACTAGGGTTGGATCCAGATTCAGTTGCTGTAATCAATGATGAGCAGGCGCGAAACTACCGATTGATCGTGTGATAACTGTTCCTGACTCAAAGGAGCGTTGTTATGTTGGGTATTCACACCGGCGGCTGCCACTGCGGCCATCTGCGCTATCAATTCAGCGGACCGTTGCACGACATCGCCCACTGTCATTGTTCGATCTGCCGACGGGTCAGCGGCGCAATCGTCACCACCTGGATCACCGTGCCGGCGTCAGCCTTTCAATGGCTGAAAGGCACACCTGCGCAGTACAACTCTTCTTCAACCTGTGTGCGTTATTTCTGCCCGAACTGTGGCGCCCAGCTGGCGCTGCTGACCCGTCTGAGCCCCGAGAGCATCGACGTGACCATCGCTACCCTCGACCACCCGGAACTGGCGCCAGCCGAGCGGCATATCTGGACCGACAGTCGTTTGCCCTGGCTGCACCTGGACGAGCATTTACCCGGTGAAGCGCAAGAAACCATCTGATCAGAAAACAGACAGATCCAGCGGTCGGATCGCGCCCATCCAGATCGCGTGCTCGGTGTGATCGAGCAAGTCGTCGCCCGTGTCGGGGTGCAGGAACACCACCAACCCCTTGCGGTTGAGCGCCAGCCACGGCAGCACTTCACCAATAAGTTCGGGGGTGAACGCCAGCTGGCAGCTCCAGTCCGGGTGCGGGCCGACCGGGCGTTCGTGTACGCGACCCATTTTTAGCGGGAACAACTGCGCCGCCTGCTCGCACAACGCCCGCGCCTGATCGATTGTTCTGGCATCGAAATACACATGGGCGTGATAACCCTTGATCTGCTGCATCTGAATCCCTCTAAAACCCGGTCGAACCCTCACCGTTTCCCACAGGTCACACGCTATATACGTAGGAAACAAGGAACTTCAGCCATGAAAAACGCCGAAACCCCCGTGGTAAAAGTGGTGCTTTATGGTGCCATGAGTAGCCTCGGCAGTGCGCTGATGGCTGAAATGCTGCGGCGCCAACATGAAGTAATCGCCATTCTCGATGACCTGACGGCGCTTGCGCCGCGGCCGGGCCTGCGAACAAAAACCGGCGACCTGTTCGAAGCGCAGCGCGTTAAACAAAGTGTGGCGGGTTGCTCGGCTGTCATCTGCCTGCTGGACGCACCCGGGTTGCCGTTCAACAGCGAACATGTGGAAAAAACCATTGTGCCCGGCCGCGTCGAGCAAGTGCTGGCCGTGGATGCGCTGATCGAGGGCATGCAGGCGGCAGGCATTACGCGGCTGTTTCTGGTGGGTGATTTCGAATTGCTGGACGATCCGGATATTGAAGATCAATTGCAACGCCACGCCGACGAAGAAATCCGCGAAGCTCTGCAAAACAGTACCTTGCACTGGACGTTGGTCAACGCACCTCGCGGCGTTTCCGGCCTGACGATTGAGCACTTCATTCATGTCAGCAGTAGCCTTGAACCCGGTTTGGCCGAACCGCTTCAACGCTTGAACCGCGTGGCCGTCGGAATTGCCGATGAACTAAAGCTGAATTTGCACGTTGGCGAACACGTTAACTTCATCGCCGCTGCCCCCTAAATAGCGATAGAGGGCAGCGCCAGGCCATTGAGCGACTGTGCACTGCTGGCTTGCTCGGCCATCAACCAGTCCACAAACTGTTGAATCAACACCCCACGGCGTTTTCGCTGGGGCAAGACCACGTAATAGCCCAGCCTGGATATTGCGGACTCCGCGATGGGTCGACATAACAAACCCTGCGCCAGCAAGTTATCCACAAGGTGCCGCCAGCCAATCGCCACACCTTGGCCGCCAATTGCCGCTTGAATCAGCAACGTGTAATTGTCAAAGCGCAGTTGCCCCGGTGCCGGGGCCGACGTTATCCCCAACTCGCGAAACACGCCGCTCCAGTCAAACCAGTTGCTACTGTGTTCGCCCCTTAAATGAAGCAACGGAAACTCCAACAGTGACTGAGCCGGCAGGGGAAGGGGTCGATCCTTGAGTAGTAGCGGACTGCAGACCGGAAACACTTCTTCGCTAAACAGCCAATGGCTTTCACCCTGTTTGAAACGTCCGTCACCGAACAACACCGCCACATCGATATCGGTGCGCAACATGTTGTGATTGCGTTCACTGGTGACCAGGCTGACATCGACTTGCGGATTGGCTTGGTGAAAGCGGTGCAAACGGGGCATCAGCCAGTACGCAGCGAAGGCAAAGTCGGTGGCCACCTGCAACACTTCATGTTGCTGCTGCGCGCTGATTGCGCTCAATCCCGCGTCGATATTCTGCAAACCGAGCTGAACCTGCTCGAAAAGAATAGTCCCGGCTTCTGTCAATTCGATGCCCCGGTAGATGCGATCAAACAGCCTAGTCCCGAGTTGCTCCTCCAACCGTTTGATCTGCTGACTAACCGCCGGCTGCGTGGTGCCAAGCTCCACAGCCGCAGCGGTGAAGCTGCGATGACGGGCTGCCGCTTCAAAGACACGCAGCAGGTCGAGAGAAAGATCACCAAGGGCGTCATACATAAGCTGGGCTAATCCTAGTCATTGCGTGGCATGGGCTTTACCGCAAACGGGCTGGGTAACATGCTCGATCGCAGCACTCTCGCATAAATATTCACTATGGAATGCCGCGATCACATGAAGCGCAAGAACATCCTCTTCATCATGGCCGATCAAATGGCCGCGCCAATGTTGCCGTTCTACGGTCCTTCGCCGATCAAACTCCCTAATCTCAGCCGCCTCGCCGCCCAAGGCGTGGTGTTCGATGCCGCGTATTGCAACAGCCCCTTGTGCGCGCCGTCGCGTTTCACCCTGGTCAGCGGACAGTTGCCGAGCAAGATCGGCGCCTACGACAACGCGGCTGATTTCCCCGCCGACGTGCCGACTTATGCCCACTACCTGCGTCGCCTCGGCTACCGCACCGCGCTGTCGGGCAAGATGCACTTTTGCGGCCCGGACCAACTCCATGGCTACGAAGAACGCCTGACCAGCGACATTTACCCCGCCGATTACGGTTGGGCGGTGAATTGGGACGAGCCGGATGTGCGCCCGTCCTGGTATCACAACATGTCATCGGTGCTGCAAGCCGGGCCCTGCGTTCGCACCAACCAGCTGGATTTCGACGAAGAGGTGGTGTTCAAGGCCCAGCAATATTTGTTTGATCACATCCGCGAGGACGGCGACCAGCCGTTTTGCCTGACAGTTTCGATGACCCACCCACACGATCCGTACACAATCCCCAAGGCTTTCTGGGACATGTACGACGATGCCGACATCCCGTTACCCGAAACCCAGGCACAAACGGAACTCGACCCTCACTCCCAGCGTTTGCTCAAGGTTTACGACCTGTGGGACAAGCCGCTGCCTGTGGATAAGATTCGTGACGCGCGCCGCGCCTATTTCGGTGCGTGCAGCTATATAGACAGTAACGTCGGCAAACTTCTGCAAACGCTCGAAGAAACCGGGCTGATCGACGACACCATCATTGTGTTCTCCGCCGACCATGGCGACATGCTCGGCGAGCGTGGGCTCTGGTACAAAATGCACTGGTACGAAATGGCCGCCCGCGTGCCCCTGTTGATCAGTGCGCCGGGGCAGTTCGGAGCAGGGCGCGTCAGTGCCGCGGTTTCCACCGCCGACCTGCTGCCCACCTTTGTGGAACTGGCCGGCGGCGCGCTGGAGCCAGGCTTGCCGCTGGACGGTCGCTCATTGGTTTCGCACCTGCAAGGGCAGGGCGGTCACGACGAAGTGTTCGGCGAATACATGGCCGAAGGCACTATCAGCCCATTGATGATGATCCGTCGCGGCGCTTACAAATTCATCTACAGCGAAGACGACCCGTGCCTGCTCTTCGACGTACACAACGATCCGCGCGAACTGGAAGAACTCAGCCAATCGCCGCAACATTGCGCGCTTTTCGCAGAGTTTTTGAGCGAAGCTCGCGCCAAATGGAACATCCCGGCAATTCACCAACAAGTGCTCGCCAGCCAGCGGCGCCGGCGTTTCGTTGCCGATGCGTTGACCCTCGGCAAGCTGAAGAGCTGGGATCACCAGCCGCTGGTGGACGCCAGTCAGCAGTACATGCGCAACCACATCGACCTTGATGATCTGGAGCGCAAAGCACGTTATCCACAACCCTGCCAAAACCAATAATGCTAAGGGGAAGTCCATGCAAAGGTTATCCACAGTACTGACGGTCGGGCTTCTGGCTCTGGGCAGCGCGTCGGCCTATGCCGATCAAAGCTGCGAGACGGTGAAAATGGCCGACCCTGGCTGGAGCGACATCGCCGCGACTAACGCCATCACCGGGTTTCTGCTGGATGGCATGGGCTACAAGGCCAAAGTCGACACCCTCGCGGTGCCGATCACCTTTGGCGGGTTGAAGGATGGGCAGGTCGATGTGTTCCTGGGTAACTGGATGCCGGCGCAGCAGGGCTTCTACGACAAGTTCGTGGCCACGGGTGATGTCACGCAGTTAGCCAAGAACCTCGACGGCACCGAGTTCACGCTAGCGGTTCCGGACTACGTCTGGGACGCGGGGGTGCAAGACTTTGCCGACCTGAACAAATTCGCCGACAAGTTCGACAAGAAAATCTACGGCATTGGCTCCGGCGCGCCAGCGAACATTTCGTTGCAGGAGATCATCAAGAAGAATGATTTCGACATGGGCCAGTGGAAACTGGTTGAATCCAGCGAGCAGGCAATGCTGGCCGAAGTGTCTCGCGCGGTGAAAAAACAGAAATTCGTCACCTTCCTCGGCTGGACCCCGCACCCGATGAACGTGCAGCTGAAAATGCATTACCTGAAGGGCGGCGAGAAATATTTCGGTGACACCGGCAGTGTTCATACCTTGACCCGCAAGGGATACGCCGAAGCCTGTCCGAACGTTGGCAAGCTATTGACCAACCTGAGTTTCACCCAGGACATGGAGAACAGCATCATGTCTGAAGTGGTGAACAAGAAAATCAGCAATGCGCAGGCGGCCAAGGCGTGGATCAAGGCCAACCCGGCGGTGCTGGATAAATGGCTGGATGGCGTGAAGACCGCAGATGGCAAAGACGCATTGCCAGCCGTCAAAGCCAAGCTCTGATCTCTGTGGGAGCAAGCCTGCTCGCGATAGCGGTGTGTCATTCAACATTAACGTGTCTGACAGGACCTCATCGCGAGCAGGCTCGCTCCCACACTGGGAACAATCGGCGTTTGTCCTGATACTCTTGCGCCAAAACCCCACCCGAGAAGACCCATGGCCTTCCCCAGCCGCCATTCTCTCTTCCCCTTCCTCAGTTGGTTGCCCCGGCAAACCCGCGCCAGCGTCGGGCGTGACCTTATCGTCGGCCTCAGCGGGGCCATTCTTGCGTTGCCGCAATCCATTGCCTATGCACTGATCGCAGGTCTTCCACCGGAGTATGGCTTGTACGCCGCGATCATCCCGGTGTTGATTGCTTGTCTCTGGGGTTCGTCGTGGCATTTGATCTGCGGTCCTACAGCGGCGATTTCTATCGTCTTGTACGCCAGCGTCAGTCCTCTGGCCGTTCCCGCGTCAGAGGACTACGTCACCCTGATCCTGCTTCTGACGTTGCTCGCCGGCATTTTCCAGTGGTTGCTCGGTTTGCTGCGCTTCGGCGCCCTGGTGAATTTCATCTCTCACTCGGTGGTGCTGGGTTTCACCTTTGGTGCAGCGGTGGTGATCGTCATCGGGCAACTACCGAACCTGCTGGGGCTGGACTTGCCCGGCCAGGCCACGGCGCTGGACAGTTTTTTGATGCTGTTCAAGCATCTCGGCGCCTTGGATAAACCCTCGTTGGCGCTGGGCCTGGCGACGGTCGTTGCCGGCGCGGTCCTGAAGTTGTTGCTGCCTCGCTGGCCGACTTTGCTGATTACGCTAATTCTGGGCGGATTGCTGGTGTGGTGCTGGCCAGCGATGTTCGGCCATGTGAAGTTGGTCAGCGCGTTTGTCGGGCGCTTGCCACCCTTCAGCCCGTTGCCGCTGGACCTGGACCTGATCCTGCGTTTGCTGCCCAGCGCAGTGGCGGTGGGAATGTTGGGGCTGGTGACCAGTCTGTCGATTGCGCGCTCCCTGTCAGCGCGCTCGCAGCAGTTGATCGACGCCAACCAGGAAGTCAGAGCCCAGGGCCTATCGAACATGGTCGGGGCGTTTTTTTCCGGCTCGCTGTCCGCCGGTTCCTTTACTCGCTCGGGCCTGAGCTACGACGCGGGGGCCTGTTCACCGATGGCTGGCGTATTTTCAGCCCTGTGGGTGGCGCTGTTCGCGATCTTCGGTGCAGAGCTGATCGCCCACATCCCGATCCCGGCCATGGCTGGCAGCATTCTGTTAATCGCGTGGGGACTGGTGGACCATCGCGGTATTCGCGCCTTGTGGCGGGTCAGCCACGCCGAGTTCCTGGTCATGGCGCTAACCTGTGTCGCCACGTTGCTGCTGGAGTTGCAGACGGCCATCTACGCCGGGGTGCTGGCGTCCTTGTTCTTCTACCTCAAACGCACCTCGCAACCGCGCGTCCAGCATTCTCGCGAGGGTGATGAAGACATTTTGCGGGTAGGTGGGTCGATCTTTTTCGGCGCCAGCCATTACCTGCAAGTGCGCTTGCAACGCCTGCACGGCGCGCGGGTGGTGATCGAGGCGCAGCAGATCAACTTCATCGACTATTCAGGGGTGGAAATGCTGCATCAGGAAGCGCGTCGGCTGCTCAAGCAGGATCGCAGCCTGACGTTGCGGCGGGCAAGGCCGCAGGTAGTGGAGGAATTGAGGAAGCTTGAAGGGGCGGAGAAATGCCCGATCCGGTTTGAAGACTGATCCGACTTGCCCGCGATTGCTTTTAAAGGGCGAGTTGGCGGCGCAGTTCAGCCAGTACCGGCGCTGTGTCCGGGCGCACGCCGCGCCACAGGAAGAAGGCTTCCGCCGCTTGTTCCGCGAGCATACCCAAGCCATCCATCGCGACGGCCGCGCCATTTTCCGTGGCCCAACGGCAGAACGAAGTCGGCTCCTTGCCATACATCATGTCGTAGCAGACGGTTTTACCCGGCTCGATCAAGCTGCCGGCAATGGGCGGTACATCGCCCGACAGGCTCGCCGATGTCGCATTGATGATCAGGTCCACCGACTCCTCCAACCAATCGAAACCACTGGCCGACACCGGTCCCAGATCCGCGAACAATTCCGCCAGCAACTCGGCTTTCTCAACCGTGCGGTTGGCGATGACCACTGAGGCCGGTTGCTGGGCCAGCAGCGGCTCCAGCGCACCACGCACCGCGCCGCCGGCGCCCAGCAGCAGGATGCGTTTGCCCTTGAGGCTGAAACCGGCGTTGACCGTCAGATCCCGCACCAGCCCGGCACCGTCAGTGTTGTCGCCCAGCAATGTGCCATCGGCGAGTTTGCTCAAGGTGTTTACCGCACCGGCCCGCTGCGCACGTTCCGTCAGGCTGTCGGCCAGGCGGAAGGCGTCTTCCTTGAACGGCACCGTCACATTCGCCCCGCGACCTTCACGGAAAAACGCCCGGGCAAAGTCGGAAAAATCGTCGAGCGGCGCCAGCGAGGTGCTGTAGTCCAATTGCTGAGCGGTTTGCTCGGCAAACAAACGGTGGATCAGCGGCGACTTGCTGTGGCCAATCGGGTTACCGAATACGACGTAACGGTCCATCAGAACTCCTCGTTCAGGCCTCGGCCAACCAATTACGGTCTTGCAGGAAGTACTCGGTCAGGCGGGCTTCTTCGCTGCCCGGTTCGGCTTTCCAGTCATAGCCCCAGCGCACTTGCGGTGGCAACGACATCAGAATCGACTCGGTACGCCCACCCGATTGCAGGCCAAACAGCGTGCCACGGTCGTAGACCAGGTTGAACTCCACGTAGCGGCCGCGACGGAATTCCTGGAACTCACGCTGCTTCGCGGTGAACGCATCATTTTTGCGGCGTTGCACAATCGGCAGGTACGCATCGATGTAGGCATCGCCGATGGCGCGCAAGAACGCGAAGCTGGTGTCGAAGTCCCACTCGTTCAAGTCATCGAAGAACAGACCGCCGATACCGCGTGGCTCGTGGCGATGCTTGATGTGGAAATAGCTGTCGCACCAGGCTTTGTAGCGCGAATAGACGTCCGGACCGAACGGCGCACAGGCCCGCTCGGCGACGCGGTGCCAGTGCACGCAGTCTTCTTCATTGCCGTAGTAAGGCGTCAGATCGAAGCCGCCGCCGAACCACCAGACCGGTTCCTCACCCTCTTTTTCAGCAATGAAAAAGCGCACGTTGGCGTGGGAAGTCGGCACATGAGGATTATGCGGGTGAATGACCAACGACACGCCCAAGGCTTCGAAGCCGCGGCCGGCCAATTCCGGGCGATGAGCGCTGGCGGACGGTGGCAGACCGCTGCCAAAGACGTGGGAAAAGTTGACGCCGCCCTTTTCGATCACTGAGCCGTTTTCGATCACACGGGTGCGACCGCCACCGCCGGCAGCCCGGGTCCAAGCGTCTTCGACGAAGTGCGTGCCGCCGTCTTCGGCTTCCAGCGCAGCACAAATACGGTCTTGCAGGTCAAGCAGATAGGCTTTTACGGCCTCGGTGCGGGTCGTCATGTCATCACCTTGATCGGGCAAAGCTACGCGGCGCTCCATCGGAGCGGGGGTCCGGCGCAAATGGGCGCGTAGCATAACATCGCCGAAGGGCCTGCCGCAGTTGACGAAGATCAAGCTTGGGAGTTCGATAGGGGGCTTCGTGCTACACCTCCCGTAGCCAAGACCCAAGGAGTAGGCAGATGGCTAAGCGTATCCAGTTCCGCGCCCATGGCGGTCCCGAAGTACTCGAATATGTCGATTACCAACCCGCCGAGCCCGGTCCACAGCAGGTTCGCGTCACCAACAAGGCCATCGGCCTGAATTTTATCGACACCTATTACCGCAGCGGTCTGTATGCACCACCCGCCTTGCCATCGGGCGTGGGTTCGGAAGGCGCGGGCGTGGTCGAAGCGGTAGGCAGCGAGGTCACGCGCTTCAAGGTCGGTGATCGCGTGGCGTACGGCAGCGGACCGTTGGGCGCCTACAGCGACGTTCACGTATTACCCGAGGCCAATCTGGTGCTGCTGCCGGATGCGATCAGCTTCGAAACGGCCGCCGGGGTCATGCTCAAGGGGCTGACCGTGCAGTACCTGCTGCGTCAGACTTATGAACTCAAGGGTGGCGAAACTATCCTGTTCCACGCCGCTGCCGGCGGTGTCGGCTCGCTGGCCTGCCAATGGGCCAAGGCCTTGGGTGTGAAATTGATCGGTACGGTCAGCTCCCCCGAGAAAGCCGCACTGGCCCAGGCCAACGGCGCCTGGGCAACCATCGACTACAGCCACGAAAACGTCGCTCAACGTGTGCTGGAATTGACCGACGGGAAGAAAGTGCCGGTGGTGTATGACGGCGTCGGTAAAGACACCTGGCTGACGTCGCTGGATAGCGTATCCCAGCGCGGGCTGGTGGTGAGCTTTGGCAACGCGTCAGGTGCGGTGGACGGGGTCAATCTGGGGATCCTGGCGGCGAAGGGCTCGCTGTACGTGACCCGGCCAACGCTGGCGACTTACGCCAACAACGCCGAGAACCTGCAACGGATGGCGGATGAATTGTTCGAAATGATCAGCAGCGGGAAGTTGAACGTGGATATCAGCCACACCTACTCGTTGGCTGACGCGGCGAAGGCGCAAACCGAGTTGTCGGCGCGGCGCACGACTGGCTCGACTGTTTTGTTGCCTTGAGGGCCTCTTCGCGAGCAAGCCCGCTCCCACATTCGATCATTGTTGAACGCAAATTTTGTGTTCACTGAAGATCCAGTGTGGGAGCGGGCTTGCTCGCGAAGTACAATAACGCGGTGTCAGTCGGGGCGCACAACGTGGCCAGTCGCCAGATCCCGGATAACGCTCGGATTCTTGCGCCCCCCCAGGTTCCCGCCCAACACAAAATCCACCTGCCCACGGAAATACTGGTCCACGCGAATCCGCGTGCGCGCCGCCGGGCGTCCCTGTGGGTTGGCCGAGGTTGAGACCAGTGGCCCGACCGCTGCGCACAAATCCCGCACCAGCGGATGATCGCTGACCCGCAGGGCTACCGTTTCATGCACCCCGGTGATCCATTGCGGCAACAGATTCTGATGCGGCACCAGCCAGGTGTTCGGCCCCGGCCAGGTACTGGCCATGCGGTCCATCCAGAGTTCAGGGAAGTCTTCGAAGAGAAAATCGAATTGGCGGATGTTATCGGCCACCAGAATCAGGCCCTTCTCCACTGACCGCCCCTTGATTGCCAGCAGACGATAGACCGCCGCTTCATCCCACGGGTCGCAACCCAACCCCCAGACCGCTTCGGTTGGATAGGCAATCACCGCCCCTGCACGAACGGCTTGCGCGGCTTGTTGCACTCGCCAACTGTTGACCATGAAAAACTCTCCGGAATAAGGCTCTGCGCAGTTTACCGATCTTCCTTATAAAACCTAGCTCACCCGCGCAAACCAGCGCCCGCTTTCGCAGACGGCGCGACCGTCCATTTCCAGCTCCGTCAATGCGGCCAGCACTTTGGGCAAGGCCCAGCCACTGGTGATAGCTAAAGCTTCACTGGTGTGCGGAGCCGCATGCAGCAACATGAGCAGCGGATGGGTCACCGAAGGTGCCTCGGTGGACAACGGCATCTGTTGCCAGCCGCGCAAGGCTTCGAGGATATGTTCGATAGTTTCCACCAGCATCGCGCCGTCACGGATCAGTTGATGGCAGCCCTTGGCGCCGGGATGATGAATCGACCCGGGAATCGCGTACACCTCGCGACCTTGCTCCGCTGCCAGCCTCGCGGTGATCAACGAACCACTCGCCACACTGGCCTCGACCACCAGCACGCCGAGGGACAAACCGCTGATGATCCGGTTACGCCGGGGGAAGTTGCTGGCGCTAGGGCCGGCGTCCAGCGGGAACTCCGAAAGCACCGCACTGCCCGACGCGATCATGGCATCGGCGAGTCGTCGATTGCGTTGTGGATAAAACTTTTCAAGTCCCGTGCCAAGTACACCCACCGTTCGCCCGCCGACGTCCAAAGCGGCTTGATGCGCGGCAGCATCAATGCCCAGCGCCAGACCACTGGTGATGACGAAACCGGCGCCGGCCAGGCTGCGGGAAAACGCGGCGGCCGTGTCCATGCCCGGACGTGAGGCGCGTCGGCTACCGACCATCGCCAGCTGCGGTTTTTCCAGAATGCCCGGGGCGCCCGCGACGAATAACAAGGGCGGTGCGTCGCTGATTTCCGCGAGCAGCGCCGGGTACTCAGGCTGGTCCCACATCAGTAAATGCTGGCCCGGACGCTCTAGCCAGGCCAATGCGTGGCTGGCTCCATCGCGTACTTCATTGGTGCGTCGAGCCTCGGCGCACGCCAATGGCAAGCCCAGTGAACGCCAGGCGCTGGCCGGCGCGCTGATGGCTTTGGACGCCGAGCCGAAGGCCTCAAGCAGTTTCTTGAACCGCGCCGGGCCGAGTTCCGGTAAACGGTGCAAACGTAAACGAGCTTCCAGTTCAGCAGGGGAAACCGGTGTAACGGCAGGCAGTGACATTGGATCATCCTTGATCGTTATGAGCCCCGTCGAAACGGGAATAAGCTGTGGATAACTCTGTTGGTAACTTGTGGAGCCGACTTATGGATTTCGCACTTTGTCCATGATGGCCAGAGAGCGCGAAGCATTGAGGACCAGCCCGTAGCTGAGTTTGTCGTAGGTGCGGAAAACCATGAGCAATCCGGCCCGCTCATCGGGGATTTTCAGTGGCTCGCCAGTAATCCGGTCGCGCACGGTTTCACCGGTTTTCATCACCACCAGTACATTGCCTTCGGCCAAGCCATCGCGCTGCCCCTTGTTCAGCGTGACCACATCCAGCGCACCGATCTGTGTCACACCACGCGGAACATCGATGATCAACCCGTCAACCGCGGTTTTCGGCGCACTGGGCATGAAGGTCGAGTTGATCGACCGTTCCTCACCGCTGAACAAACGGTCGCCGAGACGCACTTCCTGGGTCGTGCGCTGCAAGGCGAGGGTCGCGACATCGCCTTCGGTGGCGACAATTTCGCCACCACCGATGTCATCGGCGTTGATCCCCAAGAACTCCTGGGTCTCGGGGTCGGTGTAGACCTTGCCCTGGCGGAAGATGCCATAAGCCGGCTGATCTGGATTGAAATGGCCGCGGGCGAAGATGCGATCTCCGGTGCCGCTGAGCACACGTTCGGCATCGCCGGCCACGACATAGGGCGCCTTGTCGAACTCCTCGACCTTGTCGACGATCCGGTTGCTCAGTAAAAAGCTGTTGATTGATCGTAGCGGAATGCTCGGGATGGCATCGGCCACCGGCGAGGTGCGCACCTGTGGCGAGAGCTTGAGGGTGCCGCGCGAGGCGCCGCGATTGAGGGTCAGGTGCGGCTGGCCGTTGACGTATACCACCGACAGCGAGTCGCCGGGATAGATGAGATCAGGGTTTTCGATATGCGAATTGGCCTGCCACAGTTCAGGCCATTGCCACGGCTGGCGCAGGTATTTAGCGGAAATGTCCCAGAGTGTGTCCCCCGCAACCACGGTGTATTGCTGTGGAAAACCTTCCTTGAGTTGCACTTGCCCGTGCGCCAGACCGGCCGAAGCCAGAAGGAGCAAGGCGAGTAGTGATTTCCTCATGCGGTGAATCCCTTTATTATGTGCATTCGCGTGAAACGCTTTAGCCCTCAGTGGCTCGCTCCCGGCTTGCTTATGAAGAGAAGGGAGCTACGTTTTACAACGGTAGCCTGCCTCTTCGGACTCACCAGGCGACCGACCCGACCTTACTTCACACGTGCAGTCATCAAGCTTATGGCCATTTTAAACATCCTCGAATTCCCCGACTCGCGTCTGCGCACTATCGCCAAACCTGTGGCCGTAGTGGACGACGAAGTGCGTCAGTTGGTCGATGACATGTTTGAAACAATGTATGAAGCGCCAGGCATCGGCCTCGCCGCGACCCAAGTCAACGTACACAAACGTATCGTGGTGATGGACCTCTCCGAAGACCGCTCCGAACCACGGGTGTTCATCAACCCCGAGTTCGAAACCCTGACCGACGAGATGGAGCAGTATCAGGAAGGCTGTCTCTCGGTACCGGGCTTCTACGAAAACGTCGATCGCCCGCAGAAGGTCAAGGTCAAGGCCCTGGACCGCGACGGCCAGCCTTACGAACTGATCGCCGAAGGCCTGCTTGCCGTGTGCATCCAGCATGAATGCGACCACCTGAACGGCAAATTGTTCGTCGATTACCTGTCCAGCCTCAAACGCGACCGAATCAAGAAGAAACTGGAAAAGCTCCATCGCCAGAACGCTTGATGCCCTTCTTTCAAAGGCTTGCTGCGGCAAGCCTTTTTCTTTTGCGACTGCTTTGTAAATGAGAGTTTTTACATGACTGAGCCACTGCGCATCGTCTTTGCCGGCACCCCGGAATTCGCCGCCGAACACCTCAAGGCCCTGCTCGATAGCCCATACGAGATCGTCGCGGTTTACACCCAGCCGGACCGTCCGGCGGGCCGTGGGCAAAAGCTGATGCCGAGCCCGGTCAAGCAACTCGCACTGGAAAACAACATCCCGGTGTTGCAGCCGCCAACCCTGCGCAACGAAGACGCTCAGGCTGAACTGGAAGCGCTTAAGCCGGACTTGCTGGTGGTGGTCGCCTACGGCCTGATCCTGCCGCAAGCGGTACTGGATATTCCGCGCCTGGGCTGCATTAACAGCCACGCGTCCCTGCTGCCGCGCTGGCGTGGGGCCGCGCCGATCCAGCGCGCCGTCGAAGCGGGCGACAGTGAAAGCGGCGTGACCGTGATGCGCATGGAGCTGGGCCTGGACACCGGGCCGATGCTGCTCAAAGTCATAACGCCGATCACGGGTGACGACACTGGCGGCAGTCTCCACGATCGTCTGGCCGAACTGGGTCCATCGGCGGTGATTCAAGCGATTGCCGGCCTCGCCGCCGGTACGCTGGAAGGTGAAGTGCAGGACGACAGCCTCGCCACTTATGCTCATAAATTGAACAAGGACGAAGCGCGCATAGACTGGACTCGGCCGGCCATCGAGCTTGAACGCCTGGTCCGCGCCTTCAACCCATGGCCGGTTACCCACAGCACGTTGAACGGCGAAGCGCTGAAAGTGCTGGCCGCGAGTTTCGCTGAAGGGAATGGCGCACCGGGGGAAATCCTCAGCGCCAGCAAGGACGGTTTGATCGTCGCTTGCGGTGAGCAGGCGTTGTGTCTGACCCGTCTGCAATTGCCCGGCGGCAAGGCGCTGAACTTCAGCGACCTGTTCAATAGCCGTCGAGAGAAATTCGCCGTCGGCACCGTGCTCGGTCAAGCGGTGGACGCTCAATGAACCCGCGTCTGGCCGCCGCCAAGGCACTCGCCGCTGTTCTTAACGGAAAAGCCTCGCTCAACAGTTCCCTGCCGACCCAAATGGACAGGGTTGAAGACCGCGATCGCGGCTTCACTCAGGACTTGGCGTTCGGCACCGCGCGCTGGCAGCCACGGCTGTCGGCGTTGGCGGCCAAATTGCTGCAAAAGCCCTTCAAAGCGGCGGATGCCGATGTCGAAGCGCTGTTGCTGGTCGGTCTCTATCAGTTGCTCTACACCCGAGTCCCGGCCCACGCCGCCATCGGTGAAACGGTCGGTTGCGCCGACAAGCTGAAAAAACCATGGGCCAAAGCCTTGCTCAACGCCGTGTTGCGCCGCGCCCAGCGTGAAAGCGAAGCATTGCTGGCCGAGCTTGAACACGACCCGGTGGTGCGCACGGCGCATCCGCGCTGGCTGCAAAAATCCCTGAAAGCGTTCTGGCCCGAGCAATGGGAAGCCATTTGCGCGGCGAACAACGCGCATCCACCGATGATTCTGCGGGTTAACCGTCGTCATCACGCTCGCGACGCCTACCTTGGGCTGTTGACCGAAGCGGGGATCGCTGCGACGCCGTGTGTCTACAGTCAGGATGGCCTCATCCTGGAAGCCGCCGCCGACGTACGCAGCCTGCCGGGCTTCGCCGAAGGCTGGATCAGCGTGCAGGATGAAGCCGCGCAACTGGCTGCCGACCTGCTCGACTTGGCGCCGGGCCAACGAGTGCTTGATGCCTGTTGCGCACCGGGCGGCAAAACCTGCCACATCCTTGAAGCCGAGCCACAACTGGCCGGTGTCGTGGCGGTGGACCTCGAAGCCAAGCGTCTGGTGCGGGTGCGAGAAAACCTCGCACGTCTGGGCCTGAGCGCCGAACTCATTGCCGCCGACGGGCGCGACACCGCCACCTGGTGGGACGGCAAACCGTTCCAGCGCATCTTGCTGGATGCGCCGTGCTCGGCCACCGGCGTCATCCGTCGTCACCCGGACATCAAACTGACGCGCCAGCCCGACGACATCGCCGCGCTTGCAGTGCTTCAGGGCGAATTGCTCGATGCTATGTGGATAACTTTGGACGTTGGCGGCATCCTGCTTTATGCCACTTGTTCCACGCTGCCGACCGAAAACACCGAAGTCATCGAAGCGTTCCTCGCCCGTACGCCAGGCGCTCGTGAGCTTGACCTCGCCACGGCGGCCGGCATCAAGCAACCTCACGGTCGCCAGTTACTGGCCCAGGAAGGCGGGCACGACGGGTTTTACTACGCCAAGCTGATCAAGATTGCCGCCGCGCGCGGTTAACGGATTGAATGGAGTGACTGGATGAAAATCATCATCCTCGGTGCGGGGCAGGTCGGCGGTTCGCTGGCAGAACATTTGGCCAGTGAAGCCAATGACATCACGGTGGTCGACACCGACGGCGAACGCCTGCGCGACCTCGGCGATCGGCTGGACATCCGCACCGTTCAGGGCCGTGGCTCACTGCCGACAGTGCTGCGCCAGGCCGGTGCGGACGATGCCGACATGCTGGTGGCCGTGACCAATAGCGACGAAACCAACATGGTAGCCTGTCAGGTCGCCCACACGCTGTTCCATACGCCGACCAAAATCGCACGCGTGCGCGAAGCCTCCTACCTCACGCGCTCCGAATTGTTCGATAACGACGCGATCCCGGTCGATGTGCTGATCAGCCCTGAACAAGTGGTGACCAACTACATCAAGCGCCTGATCGAGCATCCGGGCGCCTTGCAGGTGATCGACTTCGCCGAAGGCAAAGCGCAGTTGGTCGCGGTTAAGGCGTACTACGGCGGGCCGCTGGTGGGTCAGCAACTGCGGCAATTGCGCGAACACATGCCGAATGTCGAAACCCGCGTCGCCGCGATTTTCCGTCGCGACCGGCCGATTCTGCCGCAGGGTGACACGGTCATCGAGGCGGACGACGAGGTGTTTTTCATCGCCGCCAAGGCCAACATTCGCGCAGTAATGAGCGAAATGCGCCGGCTGGATGAAACCTACAAACGCATCGTCATTGCCGGGGGCGGGCAAATCGGTGAGCGTCTGGCCGAGGCCATCGAAAGCCGCTACCAGGTGAAGATCATCGAGATGAGCCCGGCTCGCTGCCGCCATCTCTCGGACACCCTCGACAGCACCGTGGTGTTGCAAGGCAGTGCCTCCGACCGAGATTTGCTGATGGAAGAGAACATCGCCGACGCTGATATCTTCCTGGCCCTGACCAACGATGACGAAGCCAACATCATGTCTTCGCTGCTGGCCAAGCGCCTGGGCGCGAAGAAGGTGATGACGATCATCAACAACCCGGCGTACGTTGATTTGATTCAGGGCGGCGACATCGACATCGCCATCAGCCCGCAACTGGCAACCATCGGCACCTTGCTGGCCCACGTGCGCCGTGGCGATATTGTCAGCGTGCACTCATTACGTCGGGGCGCGGCGGAAGCCATCGAGGCGATTGCCCATGGTGATGCGAAGTCGAGCAAGGTGATTGGCAAGGCCATCCAGAACATCGGCTTACCGCCGGGTACAACAATTGGTGCGATCATTCGTGATGAGGAAGTGATCATTGCCCATGACAAGACGGTGATCGAATCCGGCGACCATGTGATTTTGTTCCTTGTGGATAAAAAGCACATTCGGGATGTGGAGAAGCTGTTTCATGTGGGGTTGAGCTTCTTCTGACTGATCGTTCCCACGCTCTGCGTGGGAATGCAGCCCAGACGCTCCGCGTCCTTACCGAAGCGGACGCGGAGCGTCCATTGAGGTATTCCCACGCAGAGCGTGGGAACGATCACTGAACCCATCACTCACAGGAAGCACTGATGCTCGAATCCCTGGAAAAAATGCTCGCCAAGGGTGTGGATAACTCGCTGCTACGTTTTGGCTTGGGCAAGGGTTATCTGGATCTTGGGGAAAACGCCAAGGCTGCCGCACATTTCCAGCGTTGCGTCGAATTCGATCCGAAGTATTCAGCGGCCTGGAAACTGTTAGGCAAGGCCTACCTGGCGCAAGAGGAGTTCGCGGCGGCTCGCAAAGCGTGGGAACAAGGCCTGGAAGCCGCCCGCGCACACGGCGACAAGCAGGCGGAGAAGGAGATGACGGTGTTTCTGAAGAAACTTGAGCGAAACGCGCACTGATCAGAGATAACGCAGGCCTATCCCTTCACCATCCACCTGAATCACTTCCATGCGCACACGCGGCGCACCTGTGGGTAAGTCCTGCACCTGCCCGTAAACCACCGCGCCTTTTGGCAACGAAGACAGGCCCGGATGCTTGACGTAGACGCCCGTAGTCGAAAGATTGCGTGTCTGGCCCAGGCATTCGCCGAAGCTTTCATGACTGATTTTGATGCGAAACGATTTGCGGTGTTCGGACATCTGCTGCGCCCTTAAATGAACAGTTGTGGATAACCCTGGCCCGAGGATTATCCACAGATCATGCCAGTTGACTCAATACCAGCGTTCTTCACCCGGTGGCCGCTTCTTGAAGCGCTTCATGCTCCACATGTACTGGCTTGGATAAGCCCGCACATAACGCTCGACCACTTGGCTCATGGCCGCGCAGGAGGTCTCGGTATCGGTGCTGTACATGGCCTCTGGCGCCGCTTCCAGGATCACTTTGTAACCCGAACCGTCCGGCAAACGCAGCGCATGCAGGAACACGCCGACCGCTTTGCCGCCCGCGAGCATGTTCGGCACGAACTTGCTGGTCAGCGCCTGGGTGGCAAAGAAGGGCACGAAGATCCCGGCGGATTCGGCCGGTTCCGGGTCAGCCGGAATGCCCACTGCACCACCTTTGCGCACTTCCTTGATCACGCTGAGGATGCCTTCCTTGGTGGAAGCCGCCACTCGGTTGCCCAATTGCACCCGCTGTTTGCGCAGCAATTCATCCACAGCCTTCAACTTCGGTGGCCGATAGAAAATGATCGGTTTGCACTGGTTGCAATAGAAGTGGTTCAACACTTCCCAGTTACCCAAATGGCTGGTGATGCCCACGACACCTTTGCCGGAGGCGAGGGCGTCCTTCAACACGTCGAGGCCTTCGACTTCGCGCACCAGGTCGATGGACCGCTGCGCCGGCCAGATCCAGGCGCAGGCGCTTTCGGTCAGGGACTTGCCGATGTCTTTCAGACTCTGGCCGACCAGGCGTTCGCGTTCGGCGGGGTCCATGTCCGGAAAACACTTGGCCAGATTGATCCGCACCACGTCGCGGGAACGGTTGGGGGTTTTCCACATGGCCCAGCCAATCGCCGAGCCAACGGCCTGAACGGCCCGCCACGGGAGCAGGGCAAACAGCCGCAGAGCGCCTACCAGCAAGGCGCCTTTAAACTTATCCACAGGTCACTCCTGATTTTGTGCTGTGCGCGAGGCGGCTATTCTAACCGCCGTTCGCCAGAGTCGCGTAGCGATCGCAATCGCGGGTGTGGTCCATCACCATGCCCGATGCCTGCATCAGCGCGTAACAAATCGTCGGCCCGACGAACGTGAAACCGGCCTTTTTCAGGCCTTTGCTCATTTCCACCGCCACCGGCGTGACGGCCGGGACTTCAGTGCGATCCTTGAAATGATTGATCACAGGCGTACCGCCGACGAAGGACCAGAGAAACTCCACCGGGTCCTCCAGCGCCAGCCAGGCCTGGGCATTGCGCCGGGCAGCATTGAGTTTGAGGCGGTTGCGGATGATGCCTGGATCGAGCATCAATTCATCGATTTCCGCATCGCTCATCTGTGCCACGCGCTGGACATCGAAGCCGAACAGCACCTCGCGATAACGCTCCCGTTTACGCAAGACCGTGATCCATGAGAGGCCGGCCTGGAACCCTTCGAGCAAAAGCAACTCGAACAATCCCTGCGCATCGCGTAGCGGCGTGCCCCACTCCTGGTCGTGATAAGCCATGTACAGCGGATCTTCGGAACACCAAAAGCAGCGTGGCATAAGGCTCCAGGGGGCGTGCGCAGCAATGAATCGGGTATACTCCCGCTCTTTAAATCGCAGCCCAAGAAACAGGTGAATTTCGTGAGCCAGCCTACGCCAGCCGTGCGTACCTTCCAAGACTTGATCCTCGCCCTCCAGCAATACTGGGCCGAGCAAGGTTGTGTGGTACTTCAGCCCTACGATATGGAAGTAGGCGCCGGCACTTTCCACACTGCTACATTCCTGCGCGCCATTGGCCCGGAAACCTGGAACGCCGCTTATGTGCAGCCCAGTCGTCGCCCGACTGACGGCCGCTACGGCGAAAACCCGAACCGTCTGCAGCACTACTACCAGTTCCAGGTGGTACTGAAGCCGAACCCGGACAACTTCCAGGAACTGTACCTGGGCTCCCTCAAGCACGTTGGCCTGGACCCGTTGGTCCACGACATTCGCTTCGTTGAGGACAACTGGGAATCGCCAACCCTCGGCGCCTGGGGTCTGGGCTGGGAAGTCTGGCTCAACGGCATGGAAGTAACGCAGTTCACGTACTTCCAGCAAGCGGGCGGCATCGAATGCTACCCGGTGACCGGCGAGATCACTTACGGCCTGGAACGTCTGGCCATGTACCTGCAAGGCGTGGACTCGGTCTACGACCTGGTCTGGGCTGACGGTCCGTTCGGCAAAGTGACCTACGGCGACGTGTTCCACCAGAACGAAGTGGAGCAGTCGACCTACAACTTCGAGCACGCCAACGTCGAGAAGCTGTTCGAACTGTTCGATTTCTACGAAAGCGAAGCCAAGCGCCTGATCGAACTCGATCAACCGCTGCCGTTGCCGAGCTACGAAATGGTGTTGAAGGCCTCCCATACTTTCAACCTGCTGGATGCGCGTCGGGCGATTTCCGTGACCGCGCGTCAGCAATACATTCTGCGTGTGCGCACCCTGGCGCGTTCCGTTGCGCAAGCCTACCTGCTGGCTCGCGCCAAGCTGGGCTTCCCGATGGCGACCCCGGACCTGCGTGATGAAGTACTGGCCAAGCTGGAGGCTGCACAATGAGTGCTCTGGATTTTCTGGTTGAACTGGGCACTGAAGAACTGCCACCCAAAGCCCTGAACACCCTGGCCGAGGCGTTCCTCGCCGGTATCGACAAGGGCCTGCAAGCCGCCGGCCTGAATTACGAAACCAAAACAGTTTATGCCGCGCCACGTCGCCTGGCGGTGCTGATCACGTCGCTGGCCACCCAGCAACCGGATCGCAGCATTAACCTCGATGGTCCGCCACGTCAGGCAGCATTCGATGCTGAAGGCAACCCGACCCAAGCGGCACTGGGTTTTGCCAAGAAGTGCGGCGTCGAACTGAGCGAAATCGATCAGAGCGGCCCGAAGCTGCGTTACAGCCAAAGCATCGCCGGCAAACCGACGTCGAGCCTGCTGCCGACCATCGTTGAAGATTCGCTGAACGACCTGCCGATCCCGAAACGCATGCGTTGGGGCGCTCGCAAGGAAGAATTCGTTCGGCCGACCCAATGGCTGGTGATGCTGCTCGGTGACGAAGTCATCGACTGCACCATCCTCGCCCAGAAGGCCGGCCGTGATTCCCGTGGTCACCGCTTCCACCACCCGGAAAACGTGCGCATCACCTCGCCGGCCAATTACCTGGCCGACTTGCGTGCCGCTTACGTGCTGGCCGATGCCAACGAGCGTCGCGACATCATCAGCAAGCGCACCGAAGAACTGGCCACCCGCCAGGAAGGTACGGCGATTGTTCCGCCGGCGCTGCTCGACGAAGTGACCGCGCTGGTTGAATGGCCGGTGCCGCTGGTGTGCTCGTTCGAAGAGCGTTTCCTCGACGTGCCGCAAGAAGCACTGATCACCACCATGCAGGACAACCAGAAGTACTTCTGCCTGCTGGATGCCGACGGCAAGTTGCTGCCACGTTTCATTACCGTGGCCAACATCGAAAGCAAAGACCCGCAGCAGATCATCGCCGGTAACGAGAAAGTGGTACGCCCACGCCTGACCGACGCCGAGTTCTTCTTCAAGCAAGACAAGAAGCAGAAACTCGAAGACTTCAACCTGCGCCTGCAAAACGTGGTGTTCCAGGAAAAACTCGGCAGCGTTTACGACAAGGCCGAGCGCGTTTCCAAACTGGCCGCATTCATCGCGCAACGCATTGGCGGCAATGCTGCATGGGCTTCCCGTGCGGGCCTGCTGTCCAAGTGCGACCTGTCGACCGAGATGGTCGGTGAGTTCCCGGAGATGCAAGGTGTCGCCGGTTACTACTACGCCCTCAATGACGGCGAGCCGGAAGAAGTCGCCCTGGCGTTGAACGAGCAGTACATGCCACGCGGTGCTGGCGCTGAACTGCCGACCACCCTGACCGGTGCGGCCGTGGCGATCGCCGACAAGCTCGACACGCTGGTGGGCATTTTCGGTATCGGCATGCTGCCAACCGGCAGCAAAGACCCGTATGCCCTGCGCCGTGCAGCGCTGGGTGTGTTGCGCATCCTGATCGACAAGAAGCTTGAACTCGACCTGAACGACGCCGTGGCCTTCGCCGTGAATGCATTCGGTGCCAAGGTCAAGGCTGTCGGCCTGAACGACGCGGTGCTGGAGTTCATCTTCGACCGTCTGCGTGCCCGTTACGAAGACGAAGGTGTCGACGTGGCCACCTACCTGTCGGTTCGTGCCCTGAAGCCGGGTTCAGCGCTGGACTTCGATCAGCGCGTACAAGCGGTCGAGGCCTTCCGCAAATTGCCGGAAGCTGCAGCCCTGGCTGCCGTGAACAAGCGTGTATCGAACTTGCTGAGCAAGGTCGAAGGCTCCGTTCCGACAGTGGTTGAAGCCAAATACTTCGACAATGCCAACGAGTTCTCTCTGTACTCGGCGATCCAGCAGGCTGACCAGGCCGTCCAGCCAATGGCTGCCGCGCGTCAGTACAGCGAATCGCTGGCCCGCCTGGCCGCCTTGCGCGAGCCGGTGGATGCGTTCTTCGAAGCGGTGATGGTCAACGCGGAAGATGCGAAGGTGCGCGCCAACCGTTATGCCTTGCTGGCGCGTCTGCGCGGGCTGTTCCTCGGCGTCGCTGATATTTCGTTGCTGAGCTAAGGGGTTGCTGTTGAAACTGCTGATTCTCGATCGCGACGGGGTGATCAATTACGACTCCGACGCTTACATCAAGTCGGTGGAGGAGTGGATTCCACTCCCCGGTTCGATCGAAGCCATCGCGCAGTTGAGCAAGGCCGGCTGGACGGTAGCGGTCGCTACCAACCAGTCGGGCATTGCTCGCGGCTATTACGACATCGCTACCCTGGACGCCATGCACGAGCGCTTGCGCGCACTAGTGGCGGAGCAGGGCGGTGAAGTCGGGCTGATCGTCTATTGCCCACACGGGCCGGACGAAGGCTGCAATTGCCGCAAACCGAAACCCGGGATGTTGAAAATCATCGCCGAGCATTACAACGTGTCGCTGACCCATCTTTGGTTCGTTGGCGACAGCCTTGGTGACCTGGAAGCCGCCAAAGCCGTCGACTCACAGCCAGTTTTGGTAAAGACCGGGAAAGGCGAAAAGACGTTGGGCAAGACCCTACCGGTAGGCACCTTGATTTTTGACGATCTGGCGGCGATTGCCGCAGAACTTATCCACAATTAAAGTGCTTCGATTATTCCGATTAAGGACTGATCGGGAGTGCGCTTATAGACGGGCAGAGCCCGCACGGTAAACGTCACCATGTCGATACTGCAGGCCATCAGAACTTTCCTCTTTTACCTTCTGCTGGGCACCAGCTCATTGCTCTGGTGCAGCCTGAGCTTTTTCATCGCGCCGTTTCTGCCGTTCAAGGCGCGTTATCGCTTCATCAACGTGTACTGGTGCCGCTGCGCCTTGTGGCTGAGCAAAATATTCCTGGGCATCAGCTACGTAGTGAAGGGTGCCGAGAACGTGCCTGATCAGCCCTGCGTGATTCAGTCGAACCACCAGAGCACATGGGAGACGTTCTTTCTATCCGCTTATTTCGAACCGTTGAGCCAGGTGCTCAAGCGTTCATTGCTGTTTGTGCCGTTCTTCGGCTGGGCCATGGCCATGCTGCGACCGATCGCCATCGACCGCGACAATCCAAAAGCCGCGCTCAAGCATGTGGCGAAGAAGGGCGATGAACTGCTGAGGGATGGCGTCTGGGTGCTGATTTTCCCTGAGGGGACTCGCGTGCCTTTTGGCACTATCGGCAAGTTCTCGCGCGGTGGCACCGCATTGGCCGTTAACGCCGCGCTTCCGGTACTGCCGATTGCGCACAATGCCGGCAAGTTTTGGCCAAAAACCGGTTGGGCGAAGAAGCATGGTGTCATCACCGTGATCATAGGCGCACCGATGTACGCCGAGGGTAGCGGGCCGCGCGCCATCGCCGATCTGAACGACCGGGTGCAAGCCTGGAACGAGCAGATGCAACGGGAAATGGGCTCGCTGCCCGCGGCCCCCGCGGCACCAACCGCCAGTGATCAAGTGGCTGTCTAAGATTCTGTGGATAACCTGTGTACCGTTTTCTCGAAATCTAGCGATTTTGTTATTTAAGTTACTGATTTATATACATATTTCTTAAACACATAAAACGCTGAAATTGGTGCATAAGTTTTTTCAGGGAGCAAAAAAACCGGTTGATATAGCCGGTTTTTTTATGCCCTCCATTTGCTGTTTTCCACTCTATGGAATTCGGCGTGGCGGTGCTCGTTTTGACACAGGTCCTAACATTTCATCTCTTGCGCCGATTCATTTAGACTCGTCCATTGGCTCATAGGGCGATGCAACCCTATAACGGATGTCTAAATAAATTCTTATGAAAAAAATCATCGATACCGTCCGAAATCATTTTTGGAAGAAATGGATTCGCAGGCATAAATGCAAAGTGGCAGGCGGTGTGTTGTCGTTGTTCAAGAGATCGACGCTGACTCTGGAAGAGGGGGTATCTCTGGGGTATGTGGTCATAGAATCAAAAAAACTGGGAATCGGTGCCCATACCTATATCCGAAGTGATTGCGTCCTATCTGCAGTCGCTTCTATTGGTCGATTCTGTTCTATTGGCAGTGGCTGTTTTATCGGACAGCAAAAGAGTTCACATCCGTCAGACTGGCTCAGTTCACATCCTTTTCAGTACACCGATACGGACCTGACTTACGATCCCGAGGTTGCTGATGTCACGATTGGCCACGATGTCTGGATTGGGCACAGTGCGATGATCCTGGAAGGGGTCACAGTCGGCACAGGTGCAATTATCGCAACCCGCGCTTTGGTTGCCCATGACGTGCCACCCTACGCTATCGTTGCCGGGATCCCTGCAAAAGTCGTCAAGTATCGGCATGCACCTGAGCTAATTGAAAAACTGATCAGTAGCCAGTGGTGGGATCATGATGTCGAATTGCTCAAGACGTTGCCGTTGAATGATCCACACACCACTTTAGCGCTATTGGCAGACAGGCCTGAAGAAGGTCGTGCCCGCTATAAGCAGATTCAAATCACTCGCAAAAAGTGCAGCGTCCTGCCCTCCCTGTAAATCGATGGGGACAACGTTCCCGTCTTAAACCAGACAATAAAAAAGGCCAACGTTAAACGTTGGCCTTTTTTGTTTGGCAGATTCTCTGGATCAGAAGTCCAGGTTGGAAACCGCCAGTGCGTTACTTTCGATGAAGTCACGGCGAGGTTCGACCGCATCACCCATCAGGGTGTTGAAGATCTGGTCTGCGCCAATGGCGTCTTCGATGGTCACTTTGAGCATCCGGCGCTGTGCTGGGTCCATGGTGGTTTCCCACAGCTGATCCGGGTTCATCTCACCCAGACCTTTGTATCGCTGGATGGTGTGACGCTTGGTACTTTCAGCCATCAGCCATTCAAGGGCTTCCTTGAACTCGGTGACTGGCTTCTTGCGCTCGCCACGCTGGATGTACGCGCCGTCGTCGAGCAGGGTGCTCAATTGAGCGCCCAGGGAAACGACCGTCTTGTAGTCGTTGCTGCCGAAGAAGTCGCGGTTGAAGGTGACGTAGTTCGACAGGCCGTGGGAGATCAGTTCGACCTCTGGCAGCCAGACGTTACGTTCACGGTCTTCACGCAGGCTGGCTTTGTACACCAGGCCGGATTTCTCGACGGTACGCAGGCGTACTTCGTATTGAGCCAGCCAATCTTGCATCGCTGCGTGATCGGACAGTTGATCCATGCTCACCGCTGGCAGGTAGATGAAGTGCTCGGTCAGCTCCTGCGGGTACAGACGCGACAGTCGCTTGAGGGTCTTCATTACCAGACGGAAGTCATTCACCAGACGCTCAAGCGCTTCACCGGAGATGCCCGGTGCTTCTTCGTTCAGGTGCAGACTTGCATCTTCCAGGGCCGACTGCGTCATGTACTCTTCCATGGCGTCGTCGTCTTTGATGTATTGCTCTTGCTTGCCTTTCTTGACCTTGTACAACGGTGGCTGCGCAATGTAGATGTAGCCACGCTCGATCAGCTCCGGCAGCTGACGGAAGAAGAAGGTCAGCAGCAGGGTACGGATGTGCGAACCGTCGACGTCAGCATCGGTCATGATGATGATGTTGTGATAGCGCAGCTTGTCGATGTTGTACTCGTCGCGGCCGATGCCACAGCCCAGCGCGGTGATCAAGGTGCCTACTTCTTGCGAAGAGATCATCTTGTCGAAGCGTGCCTTCTCGACGTTCAGGATCTTGCCCTTGAGCGGCAGGATGGCCTGGGTGCGGCGATTGCGACCCTGCTTGGCGGAGCCGCCAGCAGAGTCACCTTCCACGAGGTACAGTTCGGACAGGGCAGGGTCTTTTTCCTGGCAGTCCGCGAGTTTGCCCGGCAGGCCGGCGATATCCAGCGCGCCTTTACGACGGGTCATCTCACGGGCTTTACGCGCTGCTTCACGCGCACGCGCCGCATCGATCATCTTGCCGACGACCAGTTTGGCTTCGTTCGGGTTTTCCAGCAGGAAGTCGGAGAAGTACTTGCCCATTTCCTGTTCAACTGCGGTCTTCACTTCGGAAGACACCAGCTTGTCTTTGGTCTGGGAGCTGAACTTCGGATCCGGTACTTTCACCGAAATGATCGCGGTCAGACCTTCACGGGCGTCGTCACCGGTGGTCGCGACTTTGTGCTTCTTCGCCAGACCTTCAGCTTCGATGTAGGTGTTCAGGTTACGCGTCAGTGCGGAACGGAAACCCACCAGGTGAGTACCGCCATCGCGCTGAGGAATGTTGTTGGTGAAGCACAACAGGTTCTCGTTGAAGCTGTCGTTCCACTGCAGGGCGATTTCCACGCCGATGCCGTCTTCACGCTGGATGTTGAAGTGGAACACCTGGTTGACCGCAGTCTTGTTGGTGTTCAGGTATTCAACGAACGCACGCAGGCCACCTTCGTACTTGAACAGCTCTTCCTTGCCGCTGCGTTCATCCTTGAGGACGATGCCGACACCGGAGTTGAGGAAGGACAGTTCACGAATCCGCTTGGCCAGGATGTCCCAGCTGAAGTGGATGTTCTTGAAGGTTTCAGCCGAAGGCTTGAAGTGAATCTGGGTGCCTGTGGTTTCGCTCTCGCCAACGATCTTCATCGGCTCTTGCGGAACACCGTGGACGTAAGTCTGTTCCCAGATCTTGCCACTGCGGCGGACCGTCAGGATCAGCTCCTTGGACAGTGCGTTCACTACCGACACACCTACACCGTGCAGACCGCCGGACACTTTGTAGGAGTTATCGTCGAACTTACCGCCGGCGTGCAGCACGGTCATGATGACCTCGGCTGCCGACACGCCTTCTTCTTTGTGAACGTCTACCGGGATGCCACGGCCGTTGTCACGAACGGTGATCGACTCATCCGGGTGAATGATGATGCTGATGTCGTCGCAGTGGCCGGCGAGAGCTTCGTCGATCGAGTTATCGACCACTTCAAACACCATGTGGTGCAGACCGCTGCCATCGTCGGTGTCACCAATGTACATACCGGGACGTTTGCGTACGGCATCCAGGCCTTTCAGCACTTTAATGCTCGTTGAGTCGTACGTATTTTCTTCGCTCAATGCCTTCACTCCCGATGGTCGTGGGTCTGGGTGATACGGCCCTGTTCCACGTGGAACAGAGCGACTGGCGTTTCCGTCTGCCAGCCTTCCCTCAATAATTCGTGATCTACACAGGTGATAAAGACCTGGCAGCGTAAGTCTTCCAGCAAGCGGCAAAGCGCGCGGCGGTGAAGCTCGTCCAGTTCGGACGGCAGGTCATCCACCAGATAAATACACTGGCCGCGTCGGGCCTGGCTAACCAGGTGCCCTTGGGCAATCCGCAATGCACAGACCACCAACTTCTGCTGACCCCGGGACAAAATGTCCGCGGCATTATGTGCGCCCAGTCTGAGGCGCAAATCAGCGCGTTGTGGTCCAGCCTGGGTGTGACCCATTTGCTGGTCCCGGTGAAGGGACCCAGCGAGTACGGCGCTCAGTTCGCGGTCTTTGTCCCAGCCTCGGTAATAGCTGAGGGTCAAGCCTTCAAGCTCAACCAGTTCGCTCAAGGTCTGTTCAAAGACTGGTTTCAAGGCTTTGATGTAAGCGCGGCGGTATTCATCTATTTCTGCGCTGGCCTGGCACAGTTCCCTGTCCCAAACCGCTTGCGAAACGGCGTCAAGTGTACCATGTCGCAGCCAAGAGTTTCTCTGGCGCAGGGCCTTCTGCAAGCGCTGCCAAGTGGACATGAAACGCGGTTCCACGTGGAACACGCCCCAGTCGAGAAACTGTCGCCGAATCTTCGGCGCGCCTTCCAGTAAGCGGAAGCTGTCAGGGTTGATCAGCTGGAGTGGCAGGATCTCCGCCAACTGCGCCGCGCTGCGGGCATTCTGACCGTCGATGCGAATTTGAAATTCACCCTGACGGTCACGCGAGATACCCAACGCGCTGTGCCCACCCTCAGCCAATTCAACCTGGCCAAACACGGTGCACGCCAATTGCTCGTATTGAATCACCGGCAACAGACGGCTGCTACGAAACGAACGGGCAAGCCCCAGCAGATGGATGGCTTCCAGAACACTGGTTTTGCCGCTGCCGTTGGCGCCGTAAAGAATGTTGATTCGGGGGGAGGGGGAGAAGGTCACCGGGTGCAAATTGCGCACCGCGGTGACCGAGACGCGACTTAGCGACATCTAGCTTCTGCTGAACATGATTACAGGCGCATCGGCATGACAACGTAAGCCGAGTCGTCGTTGTCGGACTCTTGCACCAGCGCACTGCTGTTGGAGTCGGACAGGATCAAGCGAACTTGCTCAGTGGTCATCACACCCAGCACGTCGAGCAGATAGCTGACGTTGAAGCCGATTTCCAGGGAGCCACCGTTGTACTCAACGCCAACTTCTTCTTCCGCTTCTTCCTGTTCCGGGTTGTTTGCCTGGATTTTAAGCTGGCCGTTGGCCAGTTGCAGACGGATACCACGGTACTTCTCGTTCGACAGAATCGCAGTACGGCTGAAGGCTTCACGCAGCGCTTGACGGTCGCCGAGTACCAGCTTGTCGCCGCCTTTAGGCAGAACACGCTCGTAATCCGGGAATTTACCGTCAACCAGTTTCGAGGTGAAGGTGAACTCGCCGGTGGTCGCACGGATGTGGTGCTGACCCAGGACGATGCTGACGATGCCGTCCGGCTCGGTCAGCAGTCGTGCCAGTTCAAGGATGCCCTTGCGTGGAACGATGACCTGATGGCGATCCGGCTGACCGATATCGGCCTGCATCGAGCACATGGCCAGACGGTGACCGTCGGTGGCCACGGCGCGAATGATGCCGGCCGAGACTTCCAGCAGCATACCGTTCAGATAGTAACGAACGTCCTGCTGGGCCATTGCAAAGCTGGTGCGCTCAATCAGGCGACGCAGCTTGCTTTGCTCCAGGCTGCAGGTCAGCGAGCCGGGGCCTTCTTCCACGGTAGGGAAATCGTTGGCCGGCAGGGTCGACAGGGTGAAGCGGCTACGGCCAGCCTTCACTACCAGTTTCTGTTCGTCGACCTTGATGTCGATCAGCGCGTCGTTTGGCAGGCTCTTGCAGATGTCCATCAACTTGCGCGCGGGCACAGTGATGGAACCTGGATCAGCCGGCTCTTCAAGTTGCACACGACCGACCAGCTCGACTTCCAGGTCGGTACCGGTCAGCGACAATTGCTGGCCTTCGACAACC
Organism: Pseudomonas sp. BE134; assembly: GCF_031456105.1. Taxonomy (NCBI): domain Bacteria; kingdom Pseudomonadati; phylum Pseudomonadota; class Gammaproteobacteria; order Pseudomonadales; family Pseudomonadaceae; genus Pseudomonas; species Pseudomonas sp. BE134. Next base: position 114,636 of record NZ_JAVDUA010000005.1, read on the forward strand.
AGCAGCACGTTGGAGAGCACCGGCAAGGTCTGTCGGCGCTCGACGACGCCTGCGACCAGTTGCAGGGGTTTCAACAGGGCTTCGCGTTGAATGGTGAAATGCATGGTCTAGTCCCTTGCCTTAATAAGCTGCGCTGGTGTTCATCAAGTGGTCAGTGTACGCAGCAGGTTCTTGTAGTCCTCGCGGATGTCCGCGTCGGATTCCTTAAGTTCGTTGATCTTGCGGCAGGCGTGCAAAACAGTGGTGTGGTCGCGGCCGCCAAACACATCGCCGATTTCCGGCAGGCTGTGGTTAGTCAACTCTTTGGACAATGCCATTGCAACCTGACGCGGACGTGCGACCGAACGTGAACGACGCTTGGACAGCAAGTCGGAGATCTTGATCTTGTAGTACTCGGCGACCGTGCGCTGAATGTTATCCACAGAGACCAATTTGTCTTGCAGCGCCAACAAGTCCTTCAGGGATTCGCGAATCAGTTCGATGGTGATGTCGCGGCCCATGAAGTGCGAGTGGGCGATCACGCGTTTCAGCGCGCCTTCCAGCTCACGGACGTTGGAGCGAATGCGTTGGGCAATGAAAAACGCGGCGTCATGTGGCAGATCGACTTTGGCCTGGTCAGCCTTTTTCATCAGGATCGCGACGCGCGTTTCCAGCTCCGGCGGCTCGACGGCAACCGTCAGGCCCCAGCCGAAGCGGGATTTGAGACGCTCTTCAAGGCCTTCAATTTCTTTCGGGTAGCGGTCACTGGTGAGAATGACCTGCTGGCCACCTTCAAGCAGGGCGTTGAAGGTGTGGAAAAACTCTTCCTGGGACCGTTCCTTGCGGGCGAAGAATTGAATGTCATCGATCAGCAACGCATCCACCGAACGGTAGAAGCGCTTGAACTCGTTGATCGCATTCAGTTGGAGCGCCTTGACCATGTCAGCCACGAAACGCTCGGAATGCAGGTAAACGACCTTGGCATTCGGGTTCTTCTTTAATAGATGGTTACCCACAGCGTGCATCAAGTGGGTCTTACCCAAGCCAACGCCGCCATAAAGGAAGAGCGGGTTGTAACCGTGCTTGGGATTGTCCGCCACCTGCCAGGCCGCGGCCCGGGCCAATTGGTTGGACTTACCTTCAACGAAATTTTCAAAGGTGAAGGTGCGGTTCAGGTAACTGGTGTGCTTGAGCGCGCCTTCAACTTGCACGGTGCGCTGTTCGGAGCGCACCGGTGCTTGTTGCGAGCTCGCGCCAGCCATCGGGTCGAAGCTGTCGCGGGACGGCTCTTCATTGATCTCGGCCACTTTTTGCGTTGCACGTTTGGTCGGTGCGCTGGCAGTCGGCGCTGGTGCCGGAGCACTCACGGGTGCTTGAGCAGCCTGAGCCTGAGACGCAGCGGCAGCCAACGGCGCATTCGGAGCAGCACGCGGTGCCGAACTGCGTTTGCTGCCTATTAATAAGGACAGCACCGGCGCCATGCCGTTGCCGTGCTCATCGAGCAGTTCAAGAACGCGGCCCAGATACTTTTCGTTGACCCAGTCGAGAACAAAGCGGTTCGGTGCGTAGACACGCAACTCGTCGCCTTCGGCTTCGACCTGTAGTGGACGGATCCAAGTGTTGAATTGTTGGGCTGGCAGCTCTTCGCGCAAAAGCTCCACGCACTGCTGCCAAAGTTCCACTGACACGGATATCCCCTAAGTTGAAAGCCGGTGAGGCAAAAACAAGCGGCCATTGTAGCGACCAGACGCCGACTTATCCACACGTAGGTGGATCACTGAACAAGAACAATCAACGCTTTATACGCAAAAAACACGACGAGTGGTCTGTGCATAAGCTCTGTGGATAACCGGGTCTAAGGTCGTTGCACAAGTAGGGGGGAAACTCGGTGGATAACCAGCCTGTGGATAACAAGCCCTTTCACCCACAGGTTATCCGACAGCGCAGCACAGGCTGCCCCCTGTTTTCCACGGTAGTTGTCATTCTCTGTACAGCACGGATTAGAAGGCTCAAAGGCAGTTATCCACAGATGATCGCTTGCCTAGCTTTTATAAGCTTTACAGAAAAGCTTTAAATAATTCCTTTCTTATATTTATTTCTGACGGCGGGTTAATCACGGGCAAAACCTCTGGAGATCTATTTATAAGGAAACGTTGGTTGGAAATTGACCTAGAGGCTTGCTTTCTCTAGAATCCCCGGTCTCTTAAAACGGGGGCCATTCCGGCCCGTTGTGGACGAACCAGGTAACACGACAATGAAACGTACTTTCCAACCAAGCACTATCAAACGCGCTCGTACCCACGGTTTCCGTGCTCGCATGGCTACCAAGAACGGTCGTGCCGTCCTGTCGCGTCGTCGCGCCAAAGGTCGTGCGCGTCTGGCAGTTTGATAATCCGGCACTGGAGGTGAGTCAGGACTTCAGTCGGGAAAAGCGTCTGCTTACTCCCCGGCATTTCAAGGCAGTCTTTGACTCCCCTACCGGCAAGGTTCCGGGGAAAAATCTCCTGCTCCTTGCGCGCAACAACGATCTTGATCACCCCCGTCTCGGGTTGGTTATCGGGAAAAAGAGCGTAAAGCTCTCCGTCGAGCGCAATCGCCTCAAACGTCTGATGCGCGAATCGTTCCGTCTGCACCAGGATTCACTGGTCGGCTGGGACATCGTTATCGTCGCGCGCAAAGGTTTGGGTGACGTAGAAAACCCCGAATTGATTCAGCATTTCGGCAAACTCTGGAAGCGTCTGGCACGCAGCACGCCGGTACCAGCAGTCAAAACCGAAACTGTAGGGGTAGACAGTCCCGATGCGTAAACTGGCACTCGTTCCGATCCAGTTTTATCGCTATGCCATTAGTCCTCTGATGGCCAGTCACTGTCGCTTCTACCCCAGTTGTTCCTGCTACGCGTATGAAGCCATAGAAAATCATGGCCTTCTGCGCGGTGGCTGGCTGACCTTTCGTCGTTTAGGTCGCTGTCATCCGTGGAATCCCGGTGGTTATGACCCGGTTCCATTTATCCCTACCTCCCGTTCTTCTTCGATGGCCGAGTAATCATGGATATCAAACGCACGATCCTGATCGTCGCCCTGGCAATCGTGTCCTACGTTATGGTTCTTAAATGGAACCAGGACTATGGTCAGGCTGCCCTGCCGACTCAGAATGTTGCTTCCAGTACTACCGCACCGGGCTTACCGGATACGGCTACTGGCAATAATGCTTCTGTCAGTGACGACATTCCACGCGCCGCAAGCGATACCAGTGCCACTGCACCTGCTGAAACACCAGTAGCTGCAAGCAAAGACCTCATCCAGATCAAAACGGATGTGCTCAACCTGGCCGTCGATCCACAAGGTGGGGATGTTGCCCAGCTGACGCTGCCGCTGTATCCACGTCGCCAGGACCATCCGGATATCCCGTTCCAGTTGTTCGATAACGGCAACGAGCTGACTTATCTGGCTCAAAGCGGTTTGATCGGCACTGATGGTCCGGATGCAAGTCCTGCCGGTCGTCCGGTCTGGTCCTCGGAGAAAAAGGTTTACCAACTGGCTGACGGTCAGGACCAATTGGTCGTAGACCTGAAATTCAGCAAGGACGGCGTCAACTACATCAAGCGTTTCACTCTGAAACGCGGCCAGTACGATGTCGGCGTTTCCTACTTGATCGACAACGAAAGCGCCAAACCTTGGTCGGGTGCGATGTTCGCCCAACTGAAGCGTGATGCCAGCTCCGATCCTTCTTCCAGCACTGCCACCGGCACCGCGACTTACCTGGGCGCAGCCCTGTGGACAAGTAACGAGCCGTACAAGAAAGTGTCGATGAAGGACATGGACAAGGCTGCGCTGAAAGAAACCGTCAACGGTGGTTGGGTTGCCTGGTTGCAACACTACTTCGTGACTGCGTGGATTCCGGCGAAGGGCGAAAACAATGTCGTCCAGACCCGTAAAGACAGCAAAGGCAACTACATCATCGGCTATACCGCCCCGGCAATCACCGTTGCGCCAGGTGCGAAAGCTGAAGTCAGCGCTGTTCTGTACGCCGGGCCGAAAAGCCAGGCAGTCCTGAAAGAGTTGTCCCCAGGTCTGGAATTGACCGTCGACTACGGCATTCTGTGGTTCATTGCCCAGCCAATCTTCTGGCTGTTGCAACATATCCACGCGCTGGTCGGTAACTGGGGCTGGTCGATCATCTTCCTGACCATGCTGATCAAAGGGATTTTCTTCCCTCTGTCGGCCGCCAGCTACAAATCCATGGCGCGCATGCGTGCAGTGGCTCCGAAACTGGCCGCGCTGAAAGAGCAACATGGCGATGACCGGCAGAAAATGTCGCAAGCCATGATGGAGCTGTACAAGAAAGAGAAGATCAATCCGCTGGGTGGTTGCTTGCCAATCCTCGTGCAGATGCCGGTATTCCTTTCGCTGTACTGGGTTCTGCTGGAAAGCGTTGAAATGCGCCAAGCGCCGTTCATGCTGTGGATCACTGACCTGTCGATCAAGGATCCGTTCTTCATTCTGCCGATCATCATGGGTGCAACCATGTTCATCCAGCAGCAGTTGAACCCGACACCTCCGGACCCGATGCAGGCCAAGGTAATGAAGCTGATGCCAATCATCTTCACCTTCTTCTTCCTGTGGTTCCCGGCTGGTCTGGTGCTGTACTGGGTAGTGAACAACTGCCTGTCCATCGCCCAACAGTGGTACATCACACGTAAAGTTGAAGCGGCTGCCAACGCAGCTGCCTGATTTACACTGTAGATAACCACTCAAAACGCCCCCTAGTGGGGCGTTTTGCTATCTGTCACTTTTGTCTGGATACCGGTTTATGAGCGCTCCTCGTGAAACCATCGCAGCTGTCGCGACCGCTCAAGGTCGAGGCGGCGTAGGCATTGTCCGAATTTCCGGACCGTTGGCGAGCCTTGCAGCCAAGGCCATCAGCGGTCGGGAACTGAAACCCCGGTTTGCCCATTACGGGCCGTTCCTCAGTGCAAACGAAGAGGTGCTGGACGAAGGCATCGCGTTGTATTTCCCGGGACCGAACTCCTTCACCGGCGAAGACGTGCTTGAACTGCAGGGCCATGGCGGGCCGATCGTTCTGGATATGCTGCTCAAACGTTGCCTGGAACTGGGCTGCCGTCTTGCCCGCCCCGGCGAATTCAGTGAGCGCGCCTTCCTCAACGATAAACTCGACCTGGCTCAGGCTGAAGCCATCGCCGACTTGATCGAGGCAAGTTCTGCACAAGCTGCACGCAACGCACTGCGTTCCTTGCAGGGCGCCTTTTCCCAGCGTGTGCATAACCTCACGGAGCAACTGATAGGCCTGCGCATCTATGTCGAGGCGGCCATCGACTTTCCAGAGGAAGAAATCGACTTCCTTGCCGATGGTCATGTCTTGGCCATGCTCGACAAAGTACGCGATGAATTATCCACAGTGTTGCGCGAAGCCGGGCAAGGCGCCTTGCTCCGGGACGGGATGACGGTGGTAATTGCCGGTCGGCCGAATGCTGGTAAGTCCAGCTTGTTGAATGCCCTGGCGGGGCGGGAAGCGGCGATCGTGACCGAAATTGCGGGCACAACCCGGGACATTCTTCGCGAACATATCCACATTGATGGCATGCCGCTGCACGTGGTTGATACCGCTGGTCTGCGAGATACTGACGATCACGTGGAAAAAATCGGTGTTGAACGCGCGTTGAAAGCCATCGGTGAAGCGGATCGCGTGTTGCTGGTCGTCGATGCGACTGCTCCTGAAGCGTCAGACCCCTTCGCATTGTGGCCGGAATTCCTCGAAATCCGCCCCGATCCAGCGAAAGTCACGCTGATCCGGAACAAAGCGGATCTCACCGGCGAAGCCATTGCCCTGGAAATCAGTGAAGATGGCCACGTCACGATCAGCTTGAGTGCCAAGTCTGCGGGCGAAGGTCTGGAGTTACTGCGCGAACACCTCAAGGCTTGCATGGGTTACGAGCAAACCTCAGAGAGCAGCTTCAGTGCACGCAGGCGTCACCTTGAGGCACTCCGTCATGCCAGCGCATCTCTTGAGCACGGCCGCACGCAGTTGACCCTGGCAGGTGCCGGCGAGTTGCTGGCCGAGGATTTACGTCAGGCTCAGCACTCGCTGGGTGAAATCACCGGTGCATTCAGCTCTGATGATCTGTTGGGACGAATCTTTTCCAGCTTCTGTATCGGTAAATAGCCCTTTCGTTGTTCACAGACAGGACATTCGCGCCTGTCTGCTCCCTCCTTTTTTGTAAATTTTCCAGCAGTGCCGAGCTGATTGCTTCTGCTTGAGCGGCTTTTCCGTATCCGGGATTTGCTCAATCCAGGTTTTTCTGTGGATTAAGCCCTGTGAATAACTGCGTCTAAGGGCAGTTGATAACAGGGCCTAAAAACTGAAGATAACCGCCTCTGTGGATAACCACCGCTTTCATCCACAGGCTTAAACCGGTTATCCAAGGGCCTCGTTGCCACATGACCACAGGGTTTTGAATCTCTGTACATATTGATAATAAAGGCCTGTAGCAATCTATCCACAGAAAGGCACCTCAGTAGAAATAAACATAAAAACAAAGATTTAATAAATTTCTCTCTTTTTAATTTCTATAACCCCGACTTCTCCACAGCTGGTTAAATTTTGTGCAAAGGGTTCTTTAGGAAGGACGAAGTCCCTATACTTGCCGACCAGGTCCAGAAACCTGAGCTCAAACCATTTCTGATTACCTAACTGAAGCAGGCACGAGGTGCGTGGTGGATTTCCCTTCCCGTTTTGAAGTGATCGTCATCGGCGGCGGTCATGCCGGTACCGAGGCAGCACTGGCCTCAGCACGTATGGGTGCAAAAACCCTGTTGCTGACGCATAACGTGGAAACCCTCGGAGCAATGAGTTGCAACCCCGCCATTGGCGGGATCGGTAAAAGCCATCTGGTCAAAGAAATCGACGCCCTTGGCGGCGCGATGGCCATGGCAACCGATAAAGGCGGCATCCAGTTTCGCGTGTTGAACAGCCGCAAAGGCCCGGCCGTGCGTGCAACTCGCGCTCAGGCAGATCGGGTTCTGTACAAAGCCGCTGTCCGCGAAGCCTTGGAGAACCAGCCGAACCTGTGGATATTTCAGCAAGCCGCTGACGACTTGATCGTCGAGCAGGAACAAGTGCGTGGTGTTGTCACCCAAATGGGCCTGCGTTTCTTCGCGGACTCTGTGGTGTTGACCACTGGCACCTTCCTCGGCGGACTTATCCACATCGGAATGCAGAATTACTCCGGTGGTCGAGCCGGTGATCCGCCATCGATCGCCCTGGCTCACCGTCTGCGTGAATTGCCACTGCGTGTAGGTCGCCTGAAAACCGGTACGCCACCACGCATCGACGGTCGTTCCGTGGATTTCTCGGTCATGACCGAGCAAGCAGGTGACACACCGATCCCGGTGATGTCGTTCATGGGGTCCAAAGAGCAGCATCCAAAACAGGTGAGCTGCTGGATTACCCACACGAACGCCCGGACTCACGAAATCATTGCCTCCAACCTTGATCGTTCGCCGATGTATTCCGGGGTGATCGAAGGCATCGGCCCGCGTTATTGCCCGTCGATCGAAGATAAGATCCATCGCTTTGCCGACAAGGAAAGCCATCAGGTCTTTATCGAGCCGGAAGGTTTGACCACCCACGAGCTGTATCCGAACGGGATATCCACCTCCTTGCCGTTCGACGTGCAATTGCAGATCGTGCAGTCGATCCGTGGCATGGAAAACGCGCACATCGTTCGACCTGGCTACGCCATCGAGTACGACTACTTCGACCCGCGTGACCTGAAGTACAGCCTGGAAACCAAAGTGATAGGCGGCCTGTTTTTCGCAGGGCAAATCAATGGCACCACCGGTTACGAAGAAGCCGGCGCCCAGGGTTTGCTGGCCGGTGCCAACGCTGCACTGCGCGCACAAGGCAAAGAGGCCTGGTGCCCGCGCCGCGACGAGGCGTACATCGGTGTATTGGTCGACGACCTGATTACCCTCGGTACTCAAGAGCCGTACCGGATGTTTACTTCCCGTGCCGAGTACCGCCTGATCCTGCGCGAAGACAACGCCGACCTGCGCTTGACCGAAAAAGGTCGCGAGCTGGGTCTGGTCGATGACGCGCGTTGGGCGGCATTCTGCAAAAAACGTGAAAGCATCGACCTGGAAGAACAGCGTCTGAAAAGTACTTGGGTTCGCCCTGGCACCGAGCAGGGCGATGCAATTTCCGAAAAGTTCGGCACTCCGCTGACCCACGAATACAATTTGCTCAACCTCTTGAGCCGTCCGGAAATCGACTACGCTGGCCTGATCGCCGTGACTGGCGGGGGTGCAGATGATCCGCAGGTCGCCGAACAGGTCGAAATCAAGACCAAGTACGCCGGTTACATCGACCGTCAACAGGATGAAATTGCACGTCTGCGGGCCAGCGAAGATACAAAACTGCCTGTGGATATCGATTACACGAATATTTCCGGTCTCTCCAAAGAGATCCAGAGCAAGCTCGGTGCGACCCGTCCAGAGACCCTGGGCCAGGCGTCACGTATCCCGGGCGTAACCCCGGCAGCCATTTCGCTGTTGATGATTCATTTGAAAAAACGCGGCGCGGGCCGTCAGTTGGAGCAAAGCGCTTGAGTTCGTTGGTCACCTCGCAACACGCCGAAGAGTTATCCACAGGTGCTCGCCAGCTCGGTGTCACACTGACAGAAGCCCAGCACGCGCAGCTGCTGGGTTATCTGGCCCTGTTGATCAAATGGAACAAGGCCTACAACCTGACCGCCGTGCGCGATCCGGACGAAATGGTCTCTCGTCACTTGCTCGATAGTTTGAGCGTGATGTCGTTCATCGAAAACGGTCGTTGGCTGGACGTCGGCAGCGGCGGCGGCATGCCGGGCATTCCGTTGGCCATCCTGTTTCCAGAGTCCCAAGTGACCTGCCTGGACAGCAACGGCAAGAAAACCCGCTTCCTGACCCAGGTCAAACTCGAACTCAAACTGGATAACCTGCAAGTTATCCACAGTCGCGTCGAAGCCTTCCAGCCTGCACAGCCGTTCAACGGGATCATTTCCCGGGCGTTCAGCAGCATGGAGAACTTCAGCAACTGGACTCGCCACCTCGGCGACGCCGATACACGTTGGTTGGCAATGAAGGGCGTTCATCCGGCTGATGAGCTGGTAGCATTGCCGGCAGACTTCCACCTCGATAGCGAACACGCCCTGGCCGTACCTGGTTGCCAAGGCCAACGCCATCTGCTGATACTGCGCCGCACGGCATGATTGGGAACACAAGCAAGAATGGCTAAGGTATTCGCGATTGCGAACCAAAAGGGTGGTGTGGGTAAAACCACCACCTGCATCAACCTCGCAGCTTCCCTGGTCGCTACCAAGCGTCGGGTACTGCTGATCGATCTCGATCCACAGGGCAACGCCACCATGGGTAGCGGTGTGGATAAACACGGTCTGGAAAACTCGGTCTACGACCTGCTGATCGGTGAATGCGACCTGGCCCAGGCCATGCACTTCTCCGAACACGGTGGTTACCAGTTGTTGCCGGCTAACCGTGACCTGACGGCGGCTGAAGTGGTTCTGCTGGAAATGCAGATGAAGGAAAGCCGCCTGCGCAGTGCGTTGGCGCCGATCCGTGAAAACTACGATTACATTTTGATCGACTGCCCGCCGTCGTTATCGATGCTGACGCTGAACGCACTGGTTGCCGCCGATGGGGTGATTATCCCCATGCAGTGCGAGTACTTCGCGCTCGAAGGTCTGAGCGACCTTGTGGATAACATCAAGCGCATCGCCGAACTGCTGAACCCGAATCTGAAAGTCGAAGGTTTGTTGCGGACCATGTACGACCCGCGCCTGAGCCTGATGAACGATGTGTCCGCACAGCTCAAGGAACACTTCGGCGAGCAGCTCTACGACACCGTGATTCCGCGCAACATCCGCCTGGCCGAAGCGCCTAGTTACGGGATGCCGGCATTGGCGTACGACAAGTCATCGCGGGGCGCCATTGCCTATCTGGCTTTGGCGGGCGAGATGGTTCGCCGTCAACGCAAAAACTCACGCACCGCCGCTGCTCAGGCAACTTAAGGAATCCCCATGGCCGTCAAGAAACGAGGTCTCGGACGTGGACTGGATGCACTGCTGAGTGGTCCGACTGTCAGCTCGCTGGAAGAACAAGCGGTTCAAGCCGATCAACGTGAGTTGCAGCACCTGCCCCTGGATTTGATCCAGCGTGGCAAGTACCAACCCCGTCGGGATATGGATCCTCAAGCACTGGAAGAACTGGCGCAGTCGATCAAGGCCCAGGGTGTGATGCAGCCGATCGTGGTCCGCCCGATCGGTAGTGGTCGCTTCGAAATCATCGCCGGCGAACGCCGCTGGCGCGCGAGCCAGCAGGCCGGCCAGGAAACCATCCCGGCGATGGTTCGTGATGTACCGGATGAAACGGCCATCGCCATGGCGCTGATCGAGAACATCCAGCGTGAAGACCTCAATCCGATCGAAGAAGCCGTGGCGTTGCAGCGTTTGCAGCAGGAATTCCAGCTGACTCAGCAACAGGTTGCCGAAGCGGTGGGCAAATCCCGCGTGACCGTGGCCAACCTGCTACGCTTGATCGCGTTGCCGGAGGTTATCAAAACCATGCTGTCGCACGGTGACCTGGAAATGGGTCATGCGCGGGCTTTGCTCGGTTTACCGGAGAATCAACAGGTAGAAGGGGCGCGACACGTTGTCGCACGGGGGCTGACTGTGCGCCAGACTGAAGCACTGGTTCGCCAGTGGTTGAGTGGCAAACAGGAACCTGCCGAACCGGTAAAACCGGACCCGGATATAGCCCGACTTGAACAGCGTCTGGCTGAGCGCCTAGGCTCTGCGGTGCAGATTCGCCACGGTAAGAAGGGGAAGGGGCAGTTGGTGATTGGTTACAACTCCCTCGACGAGTTACAGGGTGTGCTTGCACACATTCGTTGAAACATTTCCTCATGTAGCGTGCAGTCGGAAATCACTACCTGACAGTTGAATAGGGGCTGAACCGCCCCTATACTCTGCGCGCATTTTGTCGGCACAAATTATGCCAAGTTATTGAATTCTGGCAGCCGATCATTGGGGAGCAAAAACGATGGAGAGCCGCACGCCAAACCGCTTGCCGTTCCATCGCCTGGCAGTTTTTCCGGTCTTACTGGCTCAATTTGTCGTTTTGGTACTGGCCGCCCTGGCGCTCTGGTACTGGCATGGAGTCGTAGCCGGGTACTCAGGACTCTGCGGAGGCCTGATAGCCTTGCTTCCCAATGTTTATTTCGCTCACAGGGCATTTCGGTTTTCCGGCGCCCGAGCAGCTCAAGCCATCGTCCGGTCATTTTATGCCGGCGAGGCGGGCAAACTGATTTTGACGGCAGTGCTCTTTGCATTGACGTTTGCAGGTGTGAAGCCATTGGCGCCGCTAGCTGTATTCGGCGTCTTCGTGTTGACCCAACTGGTCAGCTGGTTCGCGCCCCTGCTGATGAGAACAAGACTTTCGAGACCTTAGGGCGTTTGAGGCAACCATGGCAGAGACAACCGCTTCGGGCTATATCCAGCACCACTTGCAGAACCTGACCTTCGGTCAGCACCCAACTGGCGGGTGGGGTTTTGCCCACACCGCAGCAGAAGCCAAGGAAATGGGCTTCTGGGCTTTCCACGTCGATACTCTCGGCTGGTCGGTCGCGTTGGGTCTGATCTTCGTTCTTCTTTTCCGCATGGCGGCAAAGAAGGCGACTTCCGGTCAGCCTGGTGCTTTGCAGAACTTCGTTGAAGTATTGGTCGAATTCGTCGATGGCAGCGTGAAAGACAGCTTCCATGGCCGTAGCCCGGTGATTGCACCGCTGGCACTGACCATCTTCGTCTGGGTCTTCCTGATGAACGCCGTCGACCTGATCCCGGTCGACTGGATTCCTCAGCTGGCCATCCTGATCACTGGCGATTCGCACATTCCGTTCCGTGCCGTATCGACCACTGACCCGAACGCTACCCTGGGCATGGCCCTGTCGGTGTTCGCGTTGATCATTTTCTACAGCATCAAGGTCAAGGGCATCGGCGGCTTCCTCGGCGAACTGACCCTGCACCCGTTCGGCAGCAAGAACATCTTCGTTCAAGCCCTGCTGATTCCGGTGAACTTCCTGCTGGAGTTCGTGACGCTGGTGGCCAAGCCAATTTCCCTGGCACTGCGTCTGTTCGGCAACATGTACGCCGGCGAGCTGGTCTTCATTCTGATTGCTGTGATGTTCGGCAGTGGTCTGCTCTGGCTTAGCGGCCTGGGCATTGTTCTGCAGTGGGCGTGGGCTGTGTTCCACATCCTGATCATCACCCTGCAGGCGTTTATCTTCATGATGTTGACCATCGTTTACCTGTCGATGGCGCACGAAGAGAACCATTAAGACCAGTCTCGACTAGTCTGATGTCCCACTCGGTCAAACGAGTGGGTGCCCGAACAGGGCTATGAAACGATTTGTTTTACCGCTTTAAAATCTAAAAAACCTAAACCATACGACGTAAAAGTCGGGAGGAAAGATGGAAACTGTAGTTGGTCTAACCGCTATCGCTGTTGCACTGTTGATCGGCCTGGGCGCACTGGGTACCGCAATTGGTTTCGGCCTGTTGGGTGGCAAGTTCCTGGAAGGCGCAGCGCGTCAGCCAGAAATGGTTCCGATGCTGCAAGTTAAAATGTTCATCGTTGCCGGTCTGCTCGACGCCGTAACCATGATCGGTGTTGGTATCGCTCTGTTCTTCACCTTCGCGAACCCATTCGTTGGTCAACTCGCTGGCTAATTACTCGAACCTTCGAGTAGTTGGTGTGATGTGTAACGAACGAGCGAGGTGTTGGCGTGAACATTAATGCAACCCTGATTGGCCAGTCCGTTGCGTTCTTCATTTTTGTACTGTTTTGCATGAAGTTCGTGTGGCCTCCGGTCATCGCGGCTTTGCACGAACGTCAGAAGAAGATTGCGGATGGACTGGACGCTGCCGCCCGAGCAGCTCGCGACCTGGAATTGGCCCAAGATAAAGCGGGTCAACAACTGCGCGAAGCTAAAGCTCAGGCAGCCGAAATCATTGAGCAAGCCAAGAAACGCGGTAACCAGATCGTTGAAGAGGCTGTTGAAAAAGCCCGTATCGACGCTGACCGTGTGAAGGTTCAGGCTCAGGCCGAGATCGAACAGGAACTGAACAGTGTCAAAGACGCGCTGCGTGCCCAACTGGGTAGCCTGGCAGTCTCCGGCGCCGAGAAGATCCTGGGTTCCACAATCGATCAAAACGCGCACGCGGAGCTGGTAAACAAACTGGCTGCTGAAATTTAAGCGAGGGCGATCATGGCAGAATTGACCACGTTGGCCCGACCTTACGCTAAGGCAGCCTTCGAGCACGCCCAGGCCCACCAGCAACTGGCCTCTTGGTCAGCCATGCTCGGCCTGGCTGCAGCAGTGTCGCAAGACGACACTATGCAGCGCGTGCTCAAGGCCCCGCGACTGACGAGCGCAGACAAGGCCGCCACGTTTATTGACGTGTGCGGCGACAAGTTTGATGCCAAGGCACAGAACTTCATTAACGTCGTTGCCGAAAACGACCGTCTCCCGCTTTTGCCGGAGATCGCCGCTCTGTTTGACCTGTACAAGGCCGAACAAGAGAAATCGGTAGACGTTGAAGTGACCAGTGCTTTTGCATTGAACCAAGAACAGCAAGACAAACTCGCCAAGGTTCTCAGTGCACGACTCAACCGGGAAGTGCGCCTGCAAGTCGAGGAAGACAAATCCCTTATTGGGGGCATTGTCATCCGCGCCGGCGACCTGGTTATCGATGGCTCGGTTCGCGGCAAACTCGCGAACCTTGCCGAAGCATTGAAATCTTGAGTTTGAAGGGGCAGCAGAGCAATGCAGCAACTCAATCCTTCCGAAATAAGTGAAATTATCAAGGGCCGCATCGACAAGCTCGATGTGACCTCCCAAGCCCGTAACGAAGGCACTGTCGTCAGCGTATCTGACGGTATCGTGCGGATTCACGGTCTGGCCGACGTCATGTACGGCGAGATGATCGAGTTTCCGGGCGGCGTCTTCGGTATGGCTCTCAACCTGGAGCAAGACTCTGTAGGTGCCGTTGTATTGGGTGCATACCAGTCTCTGGCTGAAGGCATGAGCGCCAAGTGCACTGGCCGCATCCTCGAAGTTCCGGTTGGTAAGGAACTGCTGGGTCGCGTAGTCGACGCACTGGGTAACCCGATTGATGGCAAAGGTCCGCTGAACAACACCTTGACCGATGCGGTCGAGAAAGTTGCTCCAGGCGTGATCTGGCGTAAGTCGGTAGACCAGCCTGTACAGACTGGCTACAAGGCTGTCGATGCCATGATCCCTGTCGGCCGTGGCCAGCGTGAGCTGATCATCGGTGACCGTCAGATCGGTAAAACCGCTCTGGCGATCGACGCGATCATCAACCAGAAAAACAGCGGAATCTTCTGCGTCTATGTAGCCATCGGTCAGAAACAATCGACCATTGCTAACATTGTTCGCAAGCTGGAAGAAAACGGCGCACTGGCTAACACCATCATCGTGGCAGCGAGCGCTTCGGAATCTGCAGCACTGCAATACCTGGCACCTTATGCCGGTTGCACCATGGGTGAATTCTTCCGCGACCGCGGTGAAGACGCGCTGATCGTTTATGACGATCTGTCCAAGCAAGCAGTGGCTTATCGCCAGATCTCCCTGCTGCTGCGCCGTCCACCAGGCCGTGAAGCTTACCCAGGCGACGTGTTCTATCTCCACTCCCGTCTGCTGGAGCGCGCATCCCGCGTTTCGGAAGAGTATGTAGAGAAGTTCACCAACGGCGCAGTGACCGGCAAAACCGGTTCCCTGACCGCACTGCCGATCATCGAAACCCAGGCTGGTGACGTTTCCGCGTTCGTTCCGACCAACGTGATCTCCATCACCGACGGTCAGATCTTCCTGGAATCGGCCATTTTCAACTCCGGGATCCGTCCTGCAGTGAACGCCGGTGTTTCGGTATCCCGTGTGGGTGGTGCCGCTCAGACCAAGATCATCAAGAAGCTCTCCGGTGGTATCCGTACCGCTCTGGCTCAGTACCGTGAACTGGCGGCATTCGCCCAGTTTGCATCTGACCTGGACGAAGCGACCCGTAAGCAACTTGACCATGGTCAGCGCGTTACCGAGCTGATGAAGCAGAAGCAATACGCACCAATGTCGATTGCTGACATGGCGCTGTCGCTGTATGCCGCTGAGCGTGGGTTCTTGACTGACGTCGCAATCGCCAAGATCGGTAGCTTTGAACAAGCGCTGATTTCCTTCTTCAACCGCGATCACGCCGATTTGATGGCGAAGATCAACGTGAAGGGCGACTTCAACGACGAAATCGATGCGGGCATGAAAGCCGGTATCGAGAAGTTCAAGGCGACCCAAACCTGGTAAGCCGCAGCGGGAGCCGCAAGGCTCCCGCTTGCTAACCTGATAGGTGTTACATGGCAGGCGCAAAAGAGATTCGCAGTAAGATTGCGAGCATCAAAAGCACGCAAAAGATTACCAGCGCCATGGAAAAAGTGGCGGTCAGTAAAATGCGCAGGGCACAAATGCGCATGGCTGCTAGCCGTCCTTATGCGGAGCGCATCCGCCAGGTTATTGGTCATTTGGCCAACGCCAACCCGGAATATCGCCACCCGTTCATGATCGAGCGTGAAGTAAAGCGCGTCGGTTACGTTGTGGTGAGCTCTGACCGTGGTTTGTGTGGTGGTTTGAATACCAACCTGTTCAAGGCCCTGGTCAAGGACATGGCGGTAAACCGCGAAAACGGCGTCGAGATTGATCTGTGTGTAGTGGGTAGCAAGGGTGCGGCTTTCTTCCGCAACTTCGGCGGCAACGTCGTAGCAGCTATCAGCCACCTGGGTGAAGAGCCGTCGATCAATGACCTGATCGGCAGCGTCAAGGTGATGCTGGATGCCTACCTGGACGGCCGTATTGACCGCCTGTCCGTGGTATCCAACAAGTTCGTCAACACCATGACGCAACAGCCTACCGTGGAGCAGTTGGTTCCGCTGGTGGCAACCCCGGATCAAGGACTCAAGCACCACTGGGACTATCTCTACGAACCGGACGCCAAAGAGCTGCTTGACGGCTTGATGGTTCGTTACGTGGAGTCGCAGGTCTACCAGGCGGTGGTCGAGAACAACGCGGCTGAACAAGCTGCGCGGATGATCGCGATGAAGAACGCTACCGACAACGCCGGTGATTTGATCAGCGATTTGCAGCTGATCTACAACAAGGCGCGTCAGGCTGCGATCACCCAAGAGATCTCGGAAATCGTCGGCGGCGCTGCCGCGGTTTAACGGTTCAAATATTCAGAGGATCCAGCTATGAGTAGCGGACGTATCGTTCAAATCATCGGCGCCGTTATCGACGTGGAATTCCCACGCGACAGCGTACCGAGCATCTACAACGCGCTGACTGTACAAAGCGCGGCCGCAACCACTCTGGAAGTTCAGCAACAGCTGGGCGACGGCGTGGTTCGTACCATTGCGATGGGCTCCACCGAGGGCTTGAAGCGTGGTCTGGACGTCATCGACTCCGGTTCCGCCATCTCCGTACCGGTCGGTAAAGCGACTCTGGGCCGGATCATGGACGTTCTGGGCAACCCGATCGACGAAGCTGGCCCGATCGACACCGAAGAGCGCTGGGGCATTCACCGTCCTGCGCCAACCTTCGCTGAACAAGCGGGCGGCAACGACCTGCTGGAAACCGGCATCAAGGCCATCGACCTTGTTTGCCCGTTCACCAAGGGTGGTAAAGTCGGTCTGTTCGGTGGTGCCGGTGTAGGCAAAACCGTAAACATGATGGAATTGATCCGTAACATCGCCATCGAGCACAGCGGTTATTCCGTGTTCGCCGGTGTGGGTGAGCGTACTCGTGAGGGTAACGACTTCTACCACGAGATGAAGGATTCCAACGTTCTGGACAAAGTGGCACTGGTTTACGGTCAGATGAACGAGCCGCCGGGTAACCGTCTGCGCGTAGCACTGACCGGCCTGACCATGGCCGAGAAGTTCCGTGACGAAGGTAACGACGTTCTGCTGTTCGTCGACAACATCTATCGTTACACCTTGGCCGGTACTGAAGTATCCGCACTGCTGGGCCGTATGCCTTCCGCAGTAGGTTACCAGCCGACCCTGGCCGAAGAGATGGGTACTCTGCAAGAGCGTATCACTTCGACCAAAAACGGTTCGATCACCTCGATCCAAGCGGTATACGTACCTGCGGATGACTTGACTGACCCGTCGCCAGCGACCACTTTCGCCCACTTGGACGCCACCGTCGTTCTGTCCCGTGACATCGCTTCCCTGGGTATCTACCCGGCAATCGATCCACTCGACTCGACTTCGCGCCAGCTGGACCCGAACGTAATCGGCCAGGACCACTACGACACTGCTCGCGGTGTACAGTACGTTCTGCAGCGTTACAAAGAACTGAAGGACATCATTGCGATTCTGGGTATGGACGAGCTGTCGGAAGAAGACAAGCAGTTGGTAAACCGTGCTCGTAAGATCCAGCGTTTCTTGTCGCAGCCGTTCTTCGTGGCTGAAGTCTTCACCGGTTCTTCGGGTAAATACGTTTCCCTGAAAGACACCATTGCTGGCTTCAAAGGCATCCTCAACGGTGACTACGACCACCTGCCAGAACAAGCGTTCTACATGGTCGGCGGCATCGAAGAAGCGATCGAGAAAGCCAAGAAACTGTAATCCCGGCGCCCGGAAACGGGCGCTAATTTAGGTTGAGGCAATCAGATGGCTATGACAGTCCATTGCGATATCGTCAGCGCGGAAGGAGAAATCTTTTCCGGTCTGGTCGAGATGGTGATTGCGCACGGTGCACTCGGTGATCTTGGTATCGCACTGGGTCACGCGCCGTTGATCACTAATCTCAAGCCGGGCCCGATCCGCCTGGTCAAGCAGGGCGGGGAAGAGGAGGTGTATTACATCTCCGGCGGTTTCCTCGAGGTTCAGCCGAACATGGTCAAGGTTCTTGCCGACACCGTGCAACGCGCTGGCGACCTGGACGAAGCCTCCGCTCAGGAAGCCGTTAAGGCTGCCGAGAAGGCCTTGCATGAGCGGGGCGCGGAATTCGACTACGGTTCTGCTTCCGCACGTCTGGCCGAGGCTGCAGCTCAGCTGCGCACCGTCCAGCAGATCCGCAAGAAGTTTGGCCACTGATAGGCCATTACTTGTTGCGCGATTGATTAAAAAGGGTAGCCTCGGCTACCCTTTTTTCTATTCCGACTTTCATCACCTGGTCGCAGCCGCTGACCACCCAGGATTGGTAGCCAGTCATGTCTCTAGAAATCGTTATCCTCGCTGCCGGCCAAGGCACCCGCATGCGCTCGGCGTTGCCAAAAGTTCTGCACCCGATCGCCGGCAATTCAATGCTTGGCCATGTTATCCACAGCGCCCGACAACTTGATCCACAGCGCATCCATGTAGTGATTGGCCATGGCGCCGAAGCGGTACGTGAGCGCTTGGCGGCGGACGATCTGAATTTCGTTCTGCAGGACAAACAACTGGGTACCGGTCATGCGGTAGCACAGGCTGTGCCGTTCATTGAGTCCGATACCGTACTGATTCTTTACGGTGACGTGCCACTTATCGAAGTCGATACCCTGCAACGCCTGCTCAAGAAAGTGGCGCCGCAGCAACTGGGCTTGCTCACTGTTGAACTGGACGACCCGACCGGCTATGGCCGAATCGTCCGTGATACCAACGGCAAGGTCACCGCCATCGTTGAGCAAAAAGACGCCAACGAAGACGAGCGTGCGATCACTGAAGGCAACACCGGCATTCTTGCCCTGCCTTTCGCACAACTGGGTGGCTGGATGAGCCGTCTCTCCAACAACAATGCCCAAGGCGAGTACTACCTCACCGACGTGATCGCCATGGCGGTCAGCGATGGGTTGGTGGTGGCCACCGAGCAACCTCACGATGCCATGGAAGTGCAGGGCGCCAATGACCGCAAGCAACTTTCCGAACTCGAGCGTCACTATCAATTGCGCGCCGGCCGCCGTTTGATGGCTCAAGGCGTGACCCTGCGTGACCCGGCTCGTTTCGATGTGCGTGGTGAAGTCACTGTCGGCCGCGATGTGCTGATTGATATCAACGTGATCCTCGAAGGCAAAGTAGTCATCGAAGACGACGTGGTGATCGGCCCGAACTGTGTGATCAAGGACAGCACCTTGCGCAAAGGCGTGGTGATCAAGGCCAACAGCCATATCGAAGGCGCAATTCTGGGCGAGGGCAGCGATGCCGGTCCGTTCGCGCGTCTGCGTCCGGGCACCGTACTTGAGGCTCGCGCGCATGTGGGTAACTTCGTCGAACTGAAGAACGCACATTTGGGTGAAGGCGCGAAGGCCGGTCATCTGGCTTACCTTGGGGACGCCGAGATCGGTGCGCGCACCAACATTGGCGCAGGCACCATCACCTGCAACTACGACGGCGTCAACAAGTGGAAAACCGTGCTGGGTGAAGATGTGTTCATCGGTTCCAACAACTCGTTGGTGGCGCCTGTGGATATCTCTTCCGGTGCAACCACGGCGGCCGGTTCGACCATTACGCAGAATGTGGATAACGCACAGTTGGCGGTGGGCCGGGCACGGCAAAAGAATATCGACGGCTGGAAGCGGCCGGAAAAGGTCAAGAAGAGCTGAGTTATCCACAGCGCTTCAAAATCAAAAAATCGCAGTTTGCGGCAGGTGCTCAAAGCGACCCCACCGCAAGCTGCGATTTTTTAGTTATGCACAGGCCTTTTTATCGCAACGCGCTTGACGAAAATTCGCCAATAGGTTTTGATTGCTTCCGTTATCTTTCGAATCGAAACTTACCCAGCCATGTCGAAGCGCAATACACCCCAACGCCGACACAATATTCTCACCTTGCTCAACGAGCAGGGCGAAGTGAGTGTGGATGAGCTGGCAAAGCGCTTTGAAACTTCGGAAGTTACGATTCGCAAGGATTTGGCGGCGCTGGAAAGTAACGGCCTGCTGCTGCGTCGTTATGGCGGTGCGATCACCATGCCTCAGGAGCTGGTCGCTGACATCGGCCAGCCCGTCTCCAAATACAAACAAGCCATCGCCCGCGCCGCTGTCACACGTATTCGTGAGCATGCGCGAATCATCATCGACAGCGGCAGTACCACGGCTGCGATGATTCCTGAACTCGGTCAACAGCCAGGTTTGGTGGTGATGACCAATTCGCTTCACGTTGCCAATGCGTTGAGCGAGCTCGAACACGAGCCGGTGCTGTTGATGACCGGCGGTACTTGGGACCCGCATTCCGAGTCCTTTCAGGGACAGGTCGCCGAGCAGGTCCTGCGCTCTTACGATTTTGACCAGTTGTTTATCGGTGCCGATGGCATCGATCTGGTCCGCGGTACCACCACTTTCAACGAATTACTGGGATTGAGCCGGGTCATGGCAGAAGTCGCCCGCGAAGTCGTCGTGATGGTGGAGGCCGACAAGATCGGCCGCAAAATCCCCAACCTGGAACTGCCATGGAGCAGCGTCCATACCCTTATTACCGATGATCGCCTATCGCTTTCGGCGCGCGATCAGATTCAGGCTCGCGGAATCAATTTGATTTGCGCGGCTGTCAGTCAGGAGAAATAGCATGTGTGGAATTGTCGGCGCAGTCGCAGAACGTAGCATCACCGCCATCCTGCTCGAAGGCCTCAAACGCCTGGAATACCGTGGCTATGACAGCGCCGGTGTGGCGGTCTTCACCAACGATGAAAAACTCGAACGCATGCGTCGTCCGGGCAAGGTCAGCGAGCTGGAAAACGCGCTTGAAGCCGAGCCACTGGTGGGTCGCCTCGGCATCGCCCATACCCGCTGGGCGACACACGGCGCACCCTGCGAACGTAACGCCCACCCGCATTTCTCCGGCGACCTGGCCGTGGTGCACAACGGCATCATTGAAAACCACGAAGCCTTGCGCGAGCAGTTGAAAGCTTTGGGTTACGTGTTCACCTCGGACACCGACACTGAAGTCATTGCCCACCTGTTGAATCACAAACTCAAGGATTTGCCCGACCTGACCGCTGCCCTCAAGGCTACGGTCAAAGAGCTGCACGGTGCTTATGGCCTGGCGGTCATCAGCGCTCAGCAGCCGGACCGTCTGGTTGCCGCTCGTAGCGGCAGCCCGTTGGTGATTGGCCTGGGCCTGGGTGAAAACTTCCTCGCTTCCGACCAACTGGCCCTGCGCCAGGTTACTGACCGTTTCATGTACCTGGAAGAAGGCGATATCGCTGAGATTCGCCGCGACAGCGTGCATATCTGGGACGTTGACGGCAAAGCCGTCGAGCGCGAAACCGTGCAGTATCGCGACGGTGCCGAAGCGGCGGACAAGGGCGAGTTCCGTCACTTCATGCTCAAGGAAATCCACGAGCAACCGTCTGTTGTTCAACGCACCCTCGAAGGTCGTCTGAGCCCGAACGGCGTGCTGGTTCAAGCGTTCGGTCCACAGGCGGCCGAACTGTTCGCCAAAGTGCGCAACGTGCAGATCGTTGCCTGCGGCACCAGCTATCACGCCGGTATGGTTGCCCGTTACTGGCTGGAAGAACTGGCCGGCATCCCGTGCCAGGTCGAAGTCGCCAGCGAATTCCGCTACCGCAAAGTCGTGGTGCAGCCAGACACCCTGTTCGTGACCATTTCCCAGTCCGGTGAAACCGCCGACACCCTGGCCGCACTGCGCAACGCCAAGGAGCTTTCAAGAGAAGAAGGGGGCTACATCGCCAGCCTGGCGATCTGCAACGTCGGCATCAGTTCGTTGGTGCGCGAGTCCGACCTGACGCTGCTAACCCAGGCCGGTCGCGAAATCGGCGTGGCCTCGACCAAAGCCTTCACCACTCAACTGGTAGGCTTGCTGTTACTGACCCTGTCCCTGGGTCAGGTTCGCGGGACATTGGCCAAAGGCGTCGAAGCGACTCTGGTTGAAGAGTTGCGTCGTCTGCCAACCCGCTTGGGCGAAGCCCTGGCCATGGACAGCACCGTGGAGAAAATCGCCGAGTTGTTCGCCGAGAAGAACCACACCCTGTTCCTCGGCCGCGGCGCGCAATTCCCGGTAGCGATGGAAGGGGCCCTGAAACTCAAGGAAATCTCCTACATCCACGCTGAAGCCTACCCGGCTGGCGAGCTGAAACACGGCCCATTGGCGCTTGTGGATAATGACATGCCCGTGGTGACCGTGGCGCCGAACAACGAACTGCTGGAGAAGTTGAAATCCAACCTCCAGGAAGTTCGCGCCCGTGGCGGCCAATTGATCGTCTTTGCAGACGAGCAGGCCGGTATGACCAATGGTGAAGGCACGCACGTTGTGCACATGCCGCACATCCACGACATCCTTTCGCCTATCCTCTACACCATCCCGCTGCAGTTGCTGTCGTACTACGTTGCTGTGTTGAAAGGCACGGACGTTGACCAGCCGCGGAACCTGGCGAAGTCGGTGACGGTGGAATAAGTTATCCACAAGTGATCCCGGTTGCTTCCCTGTGTCGGGGAAGCAACCGCAATCGTTTTTGAAATTCACAATCTTGTCGTCAGGTTGGGACACTACTGCGCTGCACCCTGCACTGCGCCCAACAGCATGGGATTCCCCTCTCTTCCAGTAATGCTTCTGCCGTTCCCCTCTCATGGCACTTCGCCCACAGAATTGGTCGGGAATGCCCGAGCCTCTGATGTCTTAAGCTCTTGACGTTTAATTCCCTGCATGATAGCGGGTGCTATACTTCTTTCGAATTGCATGAAGTGTGCAATGTTCCCCACGGGTACAGATACCGACGGCAAATCTCGGTTAAAGGCTGCAGGACAGAGGAGGTCTACAGCAAACGCGAGATGGGAGGTGTGGCATGAATCGGCACTATTACATCAGTGACAATCTCGACGATCTCGAAGCCGTTGAAAATGAATTGGAGGCCTGCGGCATCAATTCCGAACAAATTCATGTGCTCAGTGAAAAAGTTGCTGATGTTGAACAACATCACCTCCACGAGATCAGCTCGTTAATGGAACAAGATGCTGTTCACTCTGGGGAGATTGGTGCGGTGGTCGGTTTGCCACTCGCAGCGCTGGTCCTGGGTGGCGCCTATTGGCTGGGCTGGACCGAATCCGCCGCAGGCTGGATGCCTTTTATCTTCCTTGCCATTGTTATTTTGGGCTTCTGCATCTGGGAAGGCGGTTTTTTTGGGTTCCAGGTGCCGAACACTCACTTTCGCAATTTCAAGCAGATGATAGAAGATGGAAAACATATCTTCTTCGTGGATGTTGAACCGAATCAGGAATCGCTATTGACCCGGGTCATCGAACATCATCCAACACTGAAGATCGCCGGCATGGGAGCGGCTGCCCCCCACTGGACAGTCGCCTGGCAGCACAAATGGCATCAGTTCAAGCGAGTGATATCGGGTTAGCCCCCGCAAACTCAAGGTCATCGGGAAGCTGCTTATTGGCTGAAGGAAATGACCCGGCTGAGGAAAACATAGTCCGCCTCGGAGGCCATTAGTCCTATGAGCACCAGCAAACATAAAGGTGGCACCAATATGGCGTAGACCATCGCCAGCCGCTCCCAGGCCATATGCATGAAGATGGAGACAATTAAACCTGCCTTCAACAACATGAAAGTAATAATCAGGGACCACCGAAGGTAACCATGGAACTGGAAATAGTCGACCAGGTACGAGAGCGTACTGAGGACGAATAACAGCCCCCAGATTTTAAGGTACAAACTGATTGGATGTTGCTGACCCTGACTATGACCCTGTGCCATCACCCGTGCTCCTCTACCATAAATAGAAGAAAGCAAAAATAAACACCCATACCAAATCCACGAAGTGCCAGTAAAGCCCGGCTATCTCTACGTTCTGATAGTTTCCGGAGCGCTCATAATCTCCCCGCGATACTTTCAGCGCGACAATGCTGAGGTAGAGGGCGCCGATTGACACATGCAGTCCGTGGAAACCGGTAATCATGAAAAAGCTGGCACCAAATTGTGCCGCCCCCATGGGGTTTCCCCAGGGACGCACTCCTTCGGCGATGAGCTTGCTCCATTCAAATGCCTGCATGCCGACGAAGGCCACACCCAAGGCAGCGGTCGCCAGCATCAGGGCAGTGGTTTTCGCGCGATCACGGCGATAGGCGTAGTTAACGGCCATGGCCATGGTGCCACTGCTACTGATCAGTACAAAGGTCATGATGGCGATCAGAATAAGCGGGATTTCTTTACCGCCGATCGTCAATGCGAACACTTCACTGGGGTTCGGCCAAGCCGTGGTGATGGTCATGCGTACCGACATGTAGCCAGTTAAAAAACAGCTGAATATAAAAGTATCGCTGAGCAGGAATATCCACATCATCGCCTTGCCCCAAGGGACCTGCTTGAAGGCCTCCCTATCCGAGGACCAGTCGCTGGCGATGCCCTGCCATCCCGGTGCAGGCGGTAGATTGGATGAACTGGTTTCGCTTGGGGCAAGTGGTTGCGATGCCATGGCTTTTCACCTCAGGCCGCAGAATCTGGCGATTGCTTCATAGGTTTGCGGCGTGCTGGCCAGCAGCGCGAATAGCACGAACCAAAGGCCCAGCAAGTAATGCCAATAGATGGCACAGAGCTCTACGCTGGCGCTGATTTGTGCCAGTGGTACATGACGCAGAAATTTAGCGACGATCCAGCCCCAGGCGATCAGCCCCCCCAGCAGGTGGAGCCCATGCAGGCCGGTCAACAGATAGAAGAAACTGTTGGCCGGATTGCTGGCGACAAAGTAGCCCCAGGCGACAAACTGCTGCCAGACCCAGAGTTGCCCCACCAGAAAGGCAATGGCAAACACGCCCCCCAATGCAAAACCAATGGCCGTTGCGCCCAGTCGCGCTTGTCGGGCGGCCATTCGCGACCATTGCAGTGCGATGCAGCCGAATACCAGAAAAGCCGAATTCAGCCATAACTGCCAGAGATTGGCTAACGGCGCCAAGGGCTCTGTCAGGGGCAGCCAGTCGGCCATTTGTGAGCGGGCAATAAAGGCGATCAGGAAGAGAAAGAATAACGAACTCACGACAACCAGAAACAAGCGCAGGCCCACTCTTGCGGTCTGGTTTCTTTCGGCACCCTCGCCGGCCTGAATACCCTCCGGATCGCGACTCCAGCTACCGCCGGGGTCCGCGCCGTCGGCGTTTCTCAATAGCAACCTGCTCATGTTTTAACGTCCGCTATCTTTCCGGCACTCAGTTGGCGCATATGCTCCAGTTCTTCGGCGGAGACCGTTTGCGGAACGAAATCCTGTTCTATTCCCGGCACGCTGTAGTCATAGGCCCAGCGATGCACGACCGGCAGCTTGGCTCCCCAGTTACCGTGTATCGGCGGAGTGTTCGGCGTTTGCCATTCCAGACTGGCCGCCCCCCAAGGATTACTGCCTGCGGGCTTGCCCTTGAATGCACTCCAGGCCAGGTTGAACAGGAACAGCAGCTGGGAAACGCCAACGGTCAATGCGATCACCGTAATGACGGCATTCAAATCTTGCGCTGACTGCGGGATGAACGCGTAGTTTTCATAGGCGTAGTAACGGCGTGGCATGCCCTGGAATCCCAGGTAGTGCATGGGGAAGAAGATGGCGTAGGTGCCCAGAAAGGTAATCCAGAAATGCAGCTTGCCCAGGGTGTCGTTCAACATGCGCCCGGTTATTTTCGGGTACCAATGATAAATGCCGCCGAACACCACCAGTACCGGTGCAACACCCATGACCATATGAAAATGGGCTACGACGAAATAGGTGTCCGACAGCGGAATATCCACGATCACATTGCCCAGAAACAACCCGGTCAGGCCGCCGACCAGGAAGGTGACGATAAAGGCCAGGGCAAACAGCATCGGCACGGTCAGGTGGATGTCGCCGCGCCAAAGAGTCAGCACCCAGTTGTAGACTTTCAGTGCGGTCGGCACCGCGATGATCAGGGTGGTGACGGCGAAGAAAAAGCCAAAGTAGGGGTTCATTCCGCTGACATACATATGGTGCGCCCAGACCACAAAGCTGAGTACGCCAATCGCGATAATGGCCCACACCATCATTCGGTAGCCGAAGATATTTTTACGCGCATGCGTGCTGATCAAGTCGGAGACCAGACCAAACGCCGGGAGGGCAACAATGTAGACCTCCGGGTGGCCGAAGAACCAGAACAGGTGCTGGAATAATATCGGGCTGCCACCCTGGTGATCGACCTGCTGCCCCAGCGAGATCATCGCCGGCATGAAGAAGCTGGTGCCCAACAGCTTGTCGAACAGCATCATGACCGCACTGACAAATAACGCCGGGAACGCCAACAAGGCCATAATCGAGGCCATGAAAATCCCCCATACGGAGAGCGGCATGCGAAACAATGTCATGCCGTGCGTACGCGCCTGCAACACCGTGGTGACGTAGTTCAACCCGCCCATGGTGGCAGCGACAATAAAAATCGCCAGTGAGACGAGCATCATGACGATGCCCCACTCGACCCCTGGTGTCCCCTGAGAAATGGACTGTGGCGGATAGAGCGTCCAGCCCGAACCGGTGGGGCCGCCCGGGACAAAGAAACTGGAGAGTAATACCACTACCGCTAGCAGGTAGAACCAGTAACTCAGCATGTTGACATAGGGGAAGACCATGTCGCGGGCGCCCACCATCAGCGGGATCAGATAGTTGCCGAAGCCACCCAGAAACAAGGCTGTCAGCAAGTAAATGACCATGATCATGCCGTGCATGGTCATTGCCTGATAGTAAGCACTGGCGTCCATGAACTCCAAAGTGCCGGGGAAGCCTATCTGTATGCGCATCAAGCCGGACAACACCAAGGCGATAACGCCCACGAATATAGCCGTCACGGAATATTGGATGGCTATGACCTTGTGGTCCTGACTCCAGATGTATTTGGTCAGGAAACTTTTGGGTTCGTGCAGTGCTTCTGTCTCAGCTTGCTCCGCATAGGCCATCACGTCATCCTCCTATCGAAGTTTCGGTGCATTCCTGGCTGCTTTACGGCTACTTCCCTGGCTCCGCCTTGCTCGCATCGGCGTCGGCATTCGCTATGGATTTGATAAAAGCGATCAGTGCGTTCAACTCCTGATCACTCGGAGCAAGGGGCGGCATGACGGCTGCATAGCCTTTGACGACTTTGGCGCCGGGATTAAGAACCGACTCCTTTATAAAACCGTCATCGACCTTGATACTCGTACCGTCGGCCAGGGTTTCTGTCTTGCCATACAGGCCCTGCCAGCCGGGGCCGATACCCTTGCTGCCATCGACACTGTGACAGGCCAGACAACCGAGCGACCCGGCCAGGCGCTGACCCTGCGTCGCCAGGTCGTCACCGGTGTCCGACGCGTCGCTGGGAGAGGGTTCATTGTCTTGCTGCGCTGCACCCAGCGATTTGATCAGGGCGACGAGAGCACCCAGTTCTTCGTCATTGAGAGTATAGGCCACCATGACCGGCGGGTAGCCCTGTACCAGTCGGGCCTTTGGATCGAGAATCGACTCTTTCAGATAGGCCTCATCGACCTGCACGCTGGTGCCATCGACAAGCTGTTCAGTGCGGCCGTACAAACCCTTCCATCCCGGGCCGAGACTGGAACTGCCATCCTGGCTATGGCAGGCACCGCAGCCGTATTTTTCGACCAACTGACGACCTTTTTCCAGCACGCTGTCCCGACTGGGTTTGGCGGCATTCGTTAATGTCTGAGCAAAAGTCGGCTGGCTGTTCAGCCATTGATCAAAGGCGCCCAGCTCTTCCACGATCATCTGGCCGCGCATGTTGTAATGACCTACACCACAAAATTCAGCGCAAAGGATTTCGTATTTCCCGACTTTGGTTGGCGTAAACCAAAAGTACGACACCATCCCCGGCACCATGTCCATCTTGCTGCGAATTTGCGGTACATAGAAATTGTGCAACACATCTTTAGAGCGCAGTAATACTTTGACTGGCTTATCGAGCGGCAGGCGAATTTCATTGTTTCTTATAAGCACATCGTCTTGCCCAACAGGATCCTTGGGGTCAAGGCCGAAAGGATTGGTTGAATCAACAAACTTGATATCCGACTTTCCCAGCTTCCCGTCCTGGCCAGGAAAACGAAAGGCCCACTGCCACTGCTGGGCGACCACTTCAAGTTCATAAGCATTTTTCGGCACCCGGATGAAGTCACTGTAAACAACCAGGCCTGGCGCCAACATCGCGGCAATACCGACCGAGGTCACGATAATCAACCATGTTTCCAGCTTTTTGTTTTCTGGCTGGTAAGCCGCCCTGGAGCCCTCCTTGTGACGATAACGCATCACGGCAACCGCCATGAATACCGTGATGGCGATGAAAAATATTCCGCTAATGATCAGGGTGATGAACAGGGTGGTGTCTATTGACCCCCAGTTGGACGCTGCCGGGGTCGCGTGCCAAGGCGCAAGTATATGAAACAGCACTGATGCAATAACGATTAGAATCAAGATAATTGCTATTGCCATTTCTCTTCATCCTATTCCTGTTGTTCACTGGTGATGCAAACGCATCGCCACTGACGTCCAAGCAGGGCAGACAAGTACCATCCATTGCGACGGTAAAATCAGCAAGAAGTATAGTGCATGGGCGGAACCAGCGCTTTTTCCGGGAAAACGGATGATCAATATTCCAATTGGAACATTAAGTTAATTGTTTAAAGCGATTCGCTACATATATCGATAGATATTCAGCCTCGCCTCATGAGACTACATGACATTTGCCGACACGGTTACAGCAGCGCGGTCCGATCGCCGGCTATACTCAATTCCGATGACGGATGGCAGAACCGGCCAAAAACGGCTGTCATTGAGAAGAGAACAGAGATACAGAGTCCAACAGTCCACAACGGAGGTTTCGTCATGAGTGCCCTGACGATCGAGGGGTGGTGCAAACCCAGCAGAGACAAAAAATCCACCCCCGTGGGTGAAATCCATTTTTACGTCGATGTCCCTCTCCGTCAGCGCCTGGAGCAAGCTGAAGAACACCTGCAAAAGTCGCACGATCGTGAAGTCATGGTCGATGTCGACATGGCTACATTGGATCTGAAAATACCCGAAGGATATGGCCCCTTGTCCGACTGTCAAATGCGCGTCTACTTGCACCATGAGCGCGGTCAGTACCATTTGGTCGGGCATAGAGCGAGCGATGGAAGCTTGATTTATACCAACGCGGTTTTGATTGATCAGCAGCTTTAGAAGCCACTACGTGATACTAAAAATCGCAGCCTACAACTGCGATTTTTTTTATCTGAGTAAAGGACATGCCCCATGGACCGATTTCAGGAAATGCAGGTCTTCGCTGCCGTTGCGCAGGAACAGGGGTTCTCGGCGGCAGCGAGGCGTTTGGGCCTGTCGGCGGCCAGTGTCACCCGTGCGGTGGCAGCGCTGGAGGAGCGTATTGGCACGCTATTGCTGACGCGCACCACTCGCAGCGTGCATTTGAGTGAGGCGGGGCAGCGATATCTGGAAGATTGTCGGAGGATTCTTGCCGAAGTGCAGGAAGCGGAGGATTCGGCGGCGGGCAGTCATGCCCAGCCTCGTGGGCAACTGACGATCACCGCGCCGGTTTTGTTCGGTGAGATGTTTGTCACGCCGTTGATGGTCGGTTATCTCACGCAATTCCCTGAAGTCAGCATCAATGCCTTATTGATCGACCGTGTTGTAAGCATGGTCGAAGAGGGTATTGATGTGGCGGTGCGTATCGCTGAGCTGCCTGACAGCAATCAACATGCGATTCACGTAGGCGAGGTGCGGTGGGTGATCTGCGCTTCCCCGGCGTTTTTGGCGGCCCGTGGCAGGCCACGGCACCCCAGTGAGCTCAGCGGTGCCCCGGTCGTTGCAACATCGGCCATTGGGCAGCACAGAACCTGGTCATTCCTTGACGCGCATGAGCTGCTGAATGTTCGCCCGGAACCGCGTCTGGTGGTCACCGCCAATCAGGGGGCCATCACGGCGGCATGCCTGGGTTTGGGATTCACCCGGGTCCTGTCTTATCAAGTGGCCAGTAAGGTGGCCGCCGGTGAGCTGGAGATCGTGCTGGCCGACTTCGAGTTGCCTCCGTTGCCCATTCATGTGATCTACCAGGGGGGCCGCAAGGCGCCCACGCGAGTCCGCAGTTTTGTCGACTTCACAGTGAAGGCATTAAGAGAGCATCCAGCCCTGCGCGGTTGATGGGTTATTTCGCTGGGTGAAATAATGGATTGCGTTTGCTGGGTATTCTGATGTTTTGGATGCGGGTGGAAGATAGCGTCCCTCGGTGCTGATCTTTCCTGAACGGCGCCACACCCAGCGGAGTCGACCATGCAAGCGATCAAACTCTACAACTTCCCTCGTTCCGGCCATGCTCACCGTGTGGAACTGATGTTGTCGTTGCTGCAACTGCCGACCGAGCTGATCCTGGTCGATTTGGCCAAGGGTGAGCACAAGCAACCGGGCTTTCTGGCGCTCAATGCGTTTGGTCAGGTTCCGGTGCTTGATGATCAAGGCGTGGTGTTGGCCGACTCCAACGCGATCCTGGTTTATCTGGCGCAGAAATATGGAAACGGTCGCTGGCTACCAACCGATCCGGTTGCAGCTGCAAAGGTTCAGCGGTGGTTGTCCGTTGCCGCCGGACCGATTGCCTTCGGCCCGGCCAGGGCGCGGCTGATCACGGTGTTTGGCGCGCCTTATAACGCGCAAGAGGTCATCGCTTATTCCCATACCGTGCTCAAAGTGATCGATCAGGAATTGGCCACAACGCCGTACTTGGCGGGCGCCGAGCCCACCATCGCCGATGTGGCCGCCTACAGCTACATCGCCCATGCGCCGGAAGGCAATGTCTCGTTGGACGACTACGCCAACATCCGCACCTGGCTGGCGCGTATTGAAGCCTTGCCTGGTTTCGTCGGCATGCCGCGCACCGTGGCCGGTTTGCAAAAAACAGCCTGATACTTTGGCCCGACCTGCTCGGGCTGTTCACTGTGCGCGATGGGCGCAGGGGAGAACCGTTATGGATCATTCACCTTGGCACGCCGGCGAGAAACAGCTGCAAGCCCATGTCGGCGTTGCCGAACGAATGGAGACGTTTGGTCGTAAGGTGATTCGCAATCAGATGCCGGATCAGCACCGTGCGTTCTATCAGCAACTGCCGTTCATGCTGTACGGCGCGGTAGATGCCGATGGCAACCCTTGGGCCAGCATTCTTGAAGGGCCTCCAGGCTTTGCTCATTCTCCCGACCCTTCGCGGCTGCAGTTCGACTGTTTGCCGAGTGCCGACGACCCCGCTCAACTGCGAAACGGGGACGCCATCGGACTACTCGGTATCGAGTTGCACACCCGGCGTCGCAACCGCCTCAATGGTCGAGTCGGCAGCATGACGGCCGGCGGATTCGGTATGACGGTGGAGCAATCCTTTGGCAATTGTCCGCAATACATTCAATTGCGCCAGTTTCACTCGGTACCGTTGGCGGACCCTGCGAACCGCGTCGCACAGCACTTGAATGAACTGGATGACGCGGCCAGGGCCATGATCATCGAGGCGGACACGTTCTTTGTCGCTAGCTACGTGGACGTCGAGGGCCAGCGTTCAGTGGATGTTTCTCATCGGGGTGGGCAGGCTGGTTTCGTACAGGTAGAGGGCAATCGCCTGACCATTCCGGACTTCGCCGGCAACCTGCATTTCAACACCCTGGGCAATCTGCTGATCAATCCTCGCGCTGGTTTGTTGTTTATCGATTTCAATTCAGGTGACCTGCTGCACCTCAGCGGTCGCACCGAGATCATCCTCGACGGCCCGCAAATCGACGCCTTTCAAGGCGCCGAGCGGCTGTGGACCTTCGAGGTCGAGCGCGTGGTGCGTCGCCCTGCGGCGCTGGCCTTGCGCTGGCGCTTTGACGGCGTGTCGCCTACCAGTTTGCTGACCGGCACTTGGGCGCAGGCCAATGCACGTCTACAAGCCAAGGCCTTGGGCGATCACTGGCGGTCGCTGCGGGTGACGCGCATCGAACAGGAAAGCCTACACATCCGTTCGATTTATCTGGAGCCCACCGATGGTGCCGGGTTGCCGGTATTTCAGGCTGGGCAGCATTTGCCCCTGCGACTCAACATTGCCGGTGACGTGCATATCCGCACGTACAGCCTGTCGAGCGCGCCTTCTGATGATTTTTTCCGTATCAGCGTGAAGCGTGACGGGTTGGTGTCATCACACCTGCATGAGCGGATTCATGTCGGTGATGTGCTGGAGGCTCGCGCGCCTCAAGGGCATTTCACCGTGGCACCCCACGAGCGGCGTCCGCTGGTTTTGCTAGCCGCTGGAGTGGGGATTACGCCGCTGCTGTCGATGGTGCGTGAGGTGGTTTATCAAGGCTTGCGTACGCGGAGCATCCGCCCGACCTGGTTCTTCCAGAGTTCGCGAACCTTGGCCGATCAACCGTTTCGCCCGGAACTGAACCGCTTGCTCGACGGGCTCGGCGACGCGGTGCGCGTTCTGCGTTTGCTCAGTCAGCCGGAGCCCGATGCAGTCGAAGGGGATGATTTCGACATGACCGGGCGGATCGACGCTGACTTGCTCAAGACCACGCTTGAGGTGGAAGACTACGATCAGCTGGATTTCGTTCTCTGCGGCCCAGGCAGTTTTACCCAGGCGATGTACGACAGCCTGCGCGATATGGACATTCGTGATTCGAGGATCCACGCCGAAACCTTTGGCCCGTCGACGTTGCGCCGGATACCCGACCCGGATGCCGTGGTCATCGAGCAACCACCGGCCGCCACGACGTCGGTGCCGGTGGTGTTCGAGCGCTCCGCCAAAGAGGCGCGCTGGAAGCCCGACAGCGGCAGTTTGCTGGAATTGGCCGAAAGCCGTGGTTTGCGCCCGGAATTCAGTTGCCGCGGTGGGTCTTGCGGGACGTGCAAGACCCGCCTGATCGGTGGGACGGTAACTTATCCACAAGTGCCGGCAGAAGTGCCAGGCGCTGGCGAGGTGCTGATTTGTTGTGCGGTACCGGCGCAGGGGTCGCAGGCGTTGGTGCTGGACCTGTAACCCCGGGGCAAGCCCGCTCCCACAAAAAATGCAGTCAGGCGTAGGACAGGGATTTTTCTTCCAGCAGCTCTTCGTACAACTCGGTCCACTTGCGGCCCATCTCGTCAGCTGTGAATAACTGCCGATAACGCGCCTCGGCCTTTACGCCCATTTGCGCCGCACGCGTCGGGTTTTCCCATAGCGTGCGCATTGCTTCACGGAAGGCCAGTGGATTACTTGGAGGGACTACCAGCCCGGTCTGGTTGTGAATGTTGATGTAGCTGGTGCCGGTGCCGATCTCGCTGGAGATCATCGGTTTGCCATACATCGCGCCTTCCAGCAGCGAAATACCGAATGCTTCGGAGCGCAGGTGCGACGGGAACACGATGGCGTAACTCAGCTGCAACAGCGCCACTTTATCTTCGTCCCCCAGGCGTCCGAGGAAGTGAATATTGCGTAAACCCAAGGCTGCCGCCTGGGCGTGAAGTTCCTTTTCCAGTGGGCCGGCACCGACAATCACGGTGGGGTAATCCAGATCCTTCAAGGCATCGAGCAGGATGTGCAGACCTTTGTAGTAACGCATCACCCCTACAAACAGAAAAAACTTATCCCCAAGCTTCTGCCGCCAGTGGGCCATGCGTTCGCTGCCGGGCTGTGGATAACCTGCCTTGTTCAAGCCATAAGGAATTACGCGGGTCTTGTCTTGAAACTGCTGCAGTACATCGCTGGTGTGCAGGTAGTTGGGCGATGCGGCGACGATTCGGTCGGCGCTGGCCAGAAAGCGGTTCATCAGCGGACGGTAGAGTTTGAGCAGGTGTTTCTGGCGAATGATGTCGGAGTGGTAGGTCACCACGCTCGGTTTATTCACACCGCTGGCGAAATGCACCAAGTCCATGAACGGCCATGGGAAGTGATAATTGACCACGTCGGCTTCTGCCGCCAATTCGCGAAACTGTTTGAAGACGCTCAAGGAAAACCCCGTGGAGGCGAACTGAATGTCGAGTCTGGCCCGATGAACTTCGTGATTGCCAAGTTGAACCACCGGCGGGGTCGGGTCGGCACTGAGTGTCAGCACCTGGCCTTCAACACCGTGTTGGGCGCCGCTTTCGCACAACTGGAAAATCACTTGTTCGATCCCGCCGACGGAATCAGGCAGGTACGTCTTGAAAAAATGAAGAACTCGCATTCAACCTCCCATAGCCTGGCGGTAGGCGCGGGCCGTAACCTGCGCGCAACGTTCCCAGGTAAAAAGCCTTGCTTGATGTAGTCCGGCTTCTCGGCATACCTGCCAATGCGCTTGATCGTCGATCAGACGGCTCATTGCATCGCGCAAGCCGTCGGGTTCGTCCTGTTCAACATAGTTGCCCGCAGCGCCTGCGACTTCGGGCATGGCCGAACGCCGAGTCAGAATGACCGGCGTACCGCTGGCCATGGCTTCCAGCACCGGCAGGCCAAAGCCTTCGTAGAGCGACGGAAAAATCAACGCACGAGCGCCGGCCAACAGCTGCGCCACGTGTTCGTCAGGCAGATAGCCCAGCAAACAGACGTGACCGCAGGCCAATGCTTGATGCATTTCTTCGCTGAACTGCTCGCGCTGCCAGCCGGCCATGCCGACGATCAGCAGAGGAAAACGCTGACGGACCGATTCAGGCAATCGGGCATGGGCGCGCAGGGCCAAGGTCAGGTTCTTGCGCGGCTCCAGGGTGCCGACGCAGAGGAAGTATTCTCGCGGCTCTACGGCATGGGCCTTGAGTACCGCGTCGATGGCCTCAGGAGACCTTGGGTGGAAACGCGCGGCTACGCCTAGTGGCGCGACGACGAACCGTTGCGCCGGGAGCCCGAAATGCGCCTGAGCTTCGTCAGCAATGTACTGCGAGTCGGTGAGAATCAGGCTCGCCTGTCGTACACCGTCGGCCAGCCGCCGTTCGATTTCTCGCAAGCGCGCGGGCGGTTGCGTTTCGGGGTATTGCAGGTGAGTCAGGTCATGCAGGGTGATCACCGTCGGACCGTCGAACGACAGCGGCCACAAGCTCGGTTCGTGGTAGAGGTCGATGGCGCGTGCGCGACCTTGATCGAAGCGTTTCTGCTCCAGCCAGCGCCGGGCCTGATAGGCTCCCGGAATTTGTCGCAGCAGCGGCGTCAGTCGGGAATAACCGGGCATGGCTGCTTCAGGCAGCACGGAGCTCCAACCCCAGCCATGAAACAGTGCCAGTTCAACGTCGGGCTCACTCGCAAGGGCGTTCGCCAGTTCGGCGACGTAGTGGCCGATGCCGGTGCGCGGTGCCTGGAGGATTCGGGCGTTAAGGGCAATTCGCATGCTGACTCTCAGACACCGACAGCGAACTGTCCAGGTTGCGCTCGATCCGTTGCACCAATTGCGCACTCGCTTCGCGCCAGCTCAGCCAACACCATTGATCGAGGCCGAGCGGCGCCGGAAATTTTCCAGAATGTTCGATCTCGATCACCAGGCTGGTCAGGCTCTGCGGGTCCTCCAGAACGAAATACGCCATGTAGTCGCCACCTATTTCCCGGAAGACCGGAATGTCGCTGCCCATTGCCGGTAAACCGCGCTGCATGGCTTCCACCAGCGGCAGCCCGAAGCCCTCGACGTAGGACGGGAACACCAGCGCCGTGGCGTGGGAATAGGCGTACTCAAGGCTCCTGTCCGAAAGCGTGTTGAACATGAACAAGCGGCGGTTCAACTCAGGATGCTGACGGATACGCTCGACTAACGCGTCACACTTCCAGCCAATCTTCCCGACAATGCATAACCTGGCCTTGGATCCGGCTGTCCAGGCGCGCTCGAAGGCGTCGAGCAGATACACATGGTTTTTGCGTGGTTCGATGGTGCTTACCATCAGGAACACTGGCTCATCTGCCTTGTACATGCGTAACAAGTCACGATCGACTTCAGAACGGGCATCGCTCAAGTCCAGTTCGGAACCGAGGTGGAAATAGTCGAACCAGCGCTGCTCGACCCGCTGCGTGCCGATCCGGCGCGTCATCTCCTGATGCACCTGATCGCGGATGGTGGTGGAGATCGCCACATATCCATCGGCGGTGCGGGCGATCCAGTCGAACCAGTCGTTGAACACCTTGACCAGTCCGGCATCGCAAAATTGCGGATGGGTCAGCGGGATCAGGTCGTAGATGACCGAAACGATGCCGACTCCGTCACGCTTGAGTTGCTCTGCCAAGGGGAAAAAGTTGGCGTGCCAGGACGAGTCAAGCAACACCAGTTGATCACCGGCCCGATGCTGCAACGGCACGCAGCGCTCGGGAATTTGCTTGCCCTTGAGGGCTCGGTCGAGCAGGCGCATCGGCAGTCTGAGGCAGGCAAATGCTGCAAGGCGGCAACCGACATACAGCACCCGCCGGGCGAAATGTGAATGACTGAAGGGGCGCCGCCGTTCCAACGCGCGGTGGCGCAACCAGAACGTGTTGGCCCACTGTTCCAGCTTCACGCGCAGGCTCATCAAATTGATTTTCGGTGTCTTCAACGGCGCCAGGCTGTTCACCTGATAGAGGCCGCCATTGATCATCACCACCGGGATGCACTCGCGCTTCGCATCGGCCGCCGGCAGTTGTTGGATGACGTTACGTACGACGCGTTGAATGCCCGAGTTAGCGTTTGGGTGTTCGAAGACGTAGGTGCATTCCACCAACAATCGGGTCATTGCCACACCTCCGGGGCAGCTGTGTGTACGATATTTTCACTGGAGCGGGTGATCGTGGTCTGCGCCTGCAACCACGAGCAGCCAACGAAGTCTTCCTGGCGATTGTTGATCACATGGAAGACCAGGCCGTAGTCGCGCCATTCGAAATTGCGATCCAGGTGCGAATCCAGGCGCGACAGGCTCAACGCGACCGAGTAATTGCCCTTGCCCAGACGCATGTCGAAGGCAAAACGGAAGGTGACACGCTCACCGGCACTCAGGTCGGTGACGGGTTTGTCCAGGCGATGGGTGTTGATACCGTAAATGGCCTGGCCCAGACGATCCTTGATCATGAAGCCCAGGATCAGTCGTTCGATGTCCTCTCGAACCTCGGTCTGGACTTCCAGCACCATCGGCTGACCAACTTCCGCTACTTCGACCGAGCGCCCCTGCGCGTCGAGCAGGCGCACGCTCAGAATCCCGGCCTCACCGGTGCCGGAAATGGTTTGTACCTGGCCGTTGGCGAGCATCTCCTGGCGCACCGTCTGGCCTTCGCGCTGAGCCAGCATGGCGTTGTAGTAGTCCATGACCTCTTCAGGTTTACCGTGCATGGCCATGCGCCCGTTCTCCAGGAGAATGGCGGTGTCGCAGATCGACTGAATCGCCGAGCGATCATGAGAGACGATCAGCAGGGTTGTGCCCGCTTTGCGGAAGCTGCGGATGCGGTCAAAGCTTTTGTGCTGGAAATAGGCGTCGCCCACTGACAACGCTTCGTCGACGATCAGAATGTCCGGGCGCCGCGCAGTGGCAACGCTGAATGCCAGGCGCATCTGCATACCGCTGGAGTAGGTGCGCACCGGGTGGTCGATGGAGTCGCCAATTTCCGCAAAGCTTTCGATTTCCGGCATCAACGCTTCGATCTCTTCAATCTGCATGCCCAGCAACTGGCCGGCCATAAAGACGTTCTGCCGTCCGGTAAAGTCCGGGTGGAATCCCATGCCCAGTTCCAGCAGCGCAGCAACCCGACCTTCCAGTTGAATCTGGCCACAGGTCGGCTGAGTCGTGCCGGTGATCATCTTCAACAGCGTGCTTTTGCCTGCGCCGTTGACGCCGACGATACCGACGGCATCACCGGGTTTGATCTCGAAATCGACACCTTGCAGGATCCAGTGCAGATGGTGATGGGTACCGGAAAACGGTATTAGCCACTCGACCAGGCGGCTCCAGCGATTCGGATACTGCTTGTAAGCCTTGCCCAGGCCACTGACACGTATATGTCCCATCAGAGCTCGTCCACCATTTCACCGACGCGCTGACGGAAAAGCCGCAGCGCCATGACGCAGAACAACAGTCCAATCACCATCAACGGGATCAGCGAGTTCCAGTCCGGCCATTGGTTGTAGAGGAATACGTTCTGGTAACTGTTCATCAGCGCCGTCATCGGATTGAGCCCAATCAGGTGCTGAATACCCTGCGGCAGGATCGAGACGGGATAAACGATCGGTGTGAGCCAGAACCAGAACTGCAGGCAAATGCCGAAAAGCTGCCCGACATCTCGAAAGAACACGTTGAGAATACCGAGGATCATCCCCAGCCCGGCGGCAAAAATTACCTGCAGGATCAGTAGCGGCACCAGCGCCAGCAAGGCCATGCCGGGCATCCGCCCGGAGATCAAAAGAAAGCCCAAAAACAGCCCCATGATGATCGCGAAACTGATCCCGGCATTCAGTAGGGCGATCACCGGCAGGCAGATGCGCGGGAAGCTGATTTTCTTCAGCAGGTTGGCGTTTTCCAGAAACATGCTCTGGCTGCGTGTGGTGATTTCCGCGAATAGGCCCCAGGTCAACAGGCCGGCGCACAGGTAAACGCTGTAGGCCAGGCCATCGTCCACACCCGGCAAGCGGGCGCGCATGATCTGGGAAAAAATCACCGTATACACGACGATCATCGACAGTGGGTTGAGTACGGTCCACAGGGCACCGAACAGCGAATTGCGATACCGCGCTTGAAACTCTCGCTTGACGCTGCCGAAGATGAATCCGCGGTAACTCAATAGCGAACGGTACAGAGAAAGCAGCATTCAAATCGTCCTGCCGTATTGGTCTTCGAAACGAACGATATCGTCCTCTCCCATGTATTCGCCGCTTTGCACTTCGATAATCACTAGGTCGATCACGCCCGGGTTTTCCAGGCGATGTTTGTGACCGGCGGCAATGAACGTCGATTCGTTCTTGGCCACCAGCTGGGTGCCGGTACCGTTGTTGGTCACCTTGGCCATGCCTTCGACAACCACCCAATGCTCGTTGCGATGGTGGTGCATTTGCAGCGACAACTTGCCCCCGGGTTTGACCACGATACGTTTTATTTTGAAGCGCGGGCCTTCTTCGAGCACGGTGTAGGTGCCCCAAGGTCGGCTGACTGTGCGGTGCAGGCGATAGGCTTCGTGCTCTTTGTCCTTGAGCTGCTTGGCCACCCGGCGGACATCCTGGGCGCGATCAGCATGGGCCACCAAAAGCGCGTCGGCGGTATCGATGATGATCAGGTTATCCACACCCACAGCCGCCACCAGACGGTCTTCGCTCTGGACAAAATTGTTGTGACTGTCGATGAACACCGCTTCGCCACTGGCGCGGTTGTTTTGTGCATCTGCCGGCACCAGCGCGGCCACCGCGCCCCACGAGCCGATGTCGCTCCAGTCGAAAGTGGCGGGCACCACAACCACCTTGTCGGAACGTTCCATCAGGGCGTAGTCGATGGAAATGTCAGTGATTTCGGCGAATAACGTCGGGGACAACTCCTGTTGCAGGCACTCGACGGTTTCCACCGGGTTACTGGCCGCCATGCAGGCTTTCGCCTGCTCGAGTAACTCTGGGGCGTGTATTTCCAACTCGGCCAGCACGGCAGCGATCGAGAAGCAGAACATCCCGGAATTCCACAGGAAGTTGCCACTTTCCAGGTATTGCGTCGCGGTTTGCAGGTCGGGTTTCTCGACGAAGCGCCGCACCTTGGCCGCTCCTTTATGGTCCAGCGCCGCGCCGGTTTCGATGTAGCCGAATCCGGTTTCCGGAGCGGTCGGCACCACGCCGAACGTCACTAGAAATCCATCTTTGGCCAGATTGACGGCGTGTTCCACAGCGGTCTTCAAGGCGTCTACGTTGACAATCAAATGGTCGGCCGGCATCACCACCATGATCGCTTCGTCGCCGTGCAGGGCTTTGAGCGACAGCGCAGCCGCCGCAATGGCCGGGGCCGTGTTGCGACCGGTCGGCTCAAGCAGAAAGTGCCCGCGATGGCGACCGAGGTGTGCTTCCTGATAGTGATCCTTGCTCTGGAAGAAGTAGTCGCGGTTGGTCACCGTGACGATATCACCCCAGCCATCGAGCAAACCCGCGGCACGGCGGTAGGTTTTGCCCAGCAGCGACTGACCATCGGGCAAGGTCATGAAGGGTTTGGGATGGCCTTCGCGGGACA
Source organism: Pseudomonas sp. BE134 (assembly GCF_031456105.1). Classification (NCBI taxonomy): domain Bacteria; kingdom Pseudomonadati; phylum Pseudomonadota; class Gammaproteobacteria; order Pseudomonadales; family Pseudomonadaceae; genus Pseudomonas; species Pseudomonas sp. BE134. The sequence continues at coordinate 154,806 of NZ_JAVDUA010000005.1, forward strand.
CCGGCCACAAACGAGTACCGGCACCGCCGGAGAGAATCACGGGAATCAGCATGGCCTACTCCTTGGCGACGCGTTTCATGTCCGCATCCATCATCATGCGGATCAAGGTATCCAGATCGGTCTTTGGCTTCCAGCCCAGTACGCGCTGGGCTTTTGCCGGGTTGCCCAGCAATATTTCCACTTCGGCCGGGCGGAAAAACGCCGGGTCGATTTTTACAAAATCGCGATAGTTCAGGTCGACGTGGTCGAAGGCGATCCGGCACATTTCGCGCACGGTGGTGGTTACGCCGGTGGCGACCACGAAGTCATCGGGCTTGTCTTGTTGCAGCATCAGCCACATGGCTTCGACGTAATCGCCGGCAAATCCCCAGTCGCGTTTCGCGTCGATGTTGCCCAGAAGAAGTTCCTGCTGTTTGCCCTGCTTGATGCGGGCGGCAGCGTCGGTCACTTTACGGGTCACGAACTCGATGCCGCGCAGTGGCGATTCGTGGTTGAACAGGATCCCGCTGCTGGCGTGCAGGTTGAAGCTTTCGCGGTAGTTCACGGTGATCCAGTGGCCATACAACTTGGCCACGCCGTACGGGCTGCGCGGGTAGAACGGGGTGTTTTCATCCTGCTGCTCGGCCTGGATCAGGCCAAACATTTCGCTGGTGGACGCTTGATAAAAACGCGTATGCGGACTGAATTGGCGAATGGCTTCGAGCAGATGAGTCACGCCCAGGCCGTCGACGATGCCGGTGGTAACCGGCTGGTCCCAGGAGGCGGCGACAAAGCTTTGCGCGGCCAGGTTATAAACCTCGTCCGGAGCCGACTTGATGACCGCGCGCTGCACCGAGCAGGCATCGGCCATGTCGCCGTCCAGGTAAACGATGTCGTGCTCGACGCCCATCTCGCGCAGACGCCAGCGCGAATCGCTGCTGCGCCGTGCCACCAGCCCGTGGACTTTATAACCCTTGTCGAGCAGTAATTTGGCCAGATAAGCGCCATCCTGGCCGGTGATCCCTGTGATCAGTGCACTTTTTGTCATTCGTGTCGTACTCGTGTCTCCCAGTCGGACAAGACCGCCCGCAGGGATTGTTTTATTGTGATTTCAGGCGCCCATCCTGTGGCCTGGACCAGTTTGGCAGAGCTACCACAAACGCGACGCTGATCTGCGCGGCGAAGGCGTGTCGGGTCTTGAATCAATTGCATGGCGACCTGGGCGAGGTCCCCCAGTTGTTCGATCAAACTGCGAATGCTCTGCTCGTGCCCCGAGCAGATGTTGTAGACCTGTCCCGGTACGCCCTTTTCCAGCAGTGCCAGGTAGGCCGAAATGACGTCGTTTACATCCAGGAAGTCGCGTGTGACGTCGATGTCCCCGATTTCCAGTTGCGGTGCTTGCAAGCCTTGTTTGATTCGGCTGATCTGCCGCGCAGCGCTGGCGATGACGAAGCTTTCACTCTGCCCGGTGCCAATGTGGTTGAACGGGCGGGCGACCATGACCGGCCAGCCTTCACTCAGCCCCCATTGCAGACTCAGGAATTCCGCCGACAATTTGCTCACGGCATAAGGATTGCGCGGGCAGGGTGGCTGCTGTTCGGTAATGGGCAGATCGGTTTCGGTGACCTGGCCGTACACGTCACCAGAGCTGACGTACAGAAATGTACCGGTGAAGCCACGGGCCTTCAGCGCTTGAAGCAGGTTCAAGGTGCCGAGCAGGTTAATGCCGAGCGTGCGCGCCGGATCGCGGAAGGCTTCAGGAACGAAGGTCTGGCCAGCCAGGTGAATGACCGCGTCGGGCATCTCCGGCCACAGGCCTTCGAGGCTGTCTGGTTCAGTGAGATCGTATCGGTAAGTGGCAGGCAGAAGCGCCCATTCCGAGGCATCAGCCTTCAGGCGGGATTGGAAGTGTTGCCCGACGAATCCACTGAGACCCGTCACGAACAGACGCTTTTTCAAACAGCAGCCCCTTGGTCATTCATTTCGTCCATTCCCTACAGGTTTTAAGGAGAGGTCTGACAGACCGGTTGGATTACCGGGTCGAAAGACTGGCGAAATATGTTTGTTGTAGTTGTTTGGTAGCCAATCTGTGCCATTTGTTCGGCAATTTCAACAGGTCCATCCGTGACCAGTCAGTTCTCATCAGAGTCACTCGATTTATTCTCGCCCGGCGGTTCACGATTCCTCAACGGATGTGTTTAGAATGCCCCTCGTCACGATAACCGGTGTTTGTTCGAAGTCTTCCGGGACTGCGCGAATCCGGCCATTAAAACAAGAACGTAGACGGGCAAGCAGACGATGGGCGAGGACTGGCGAACGCCGGCTCGATCCATGGCTTTACCGTCATAGAGTGGGGCTGCCGGGATGGCGGTTTCCTCGTGGGATGCCATGAATTTCATTCTTTACTCGGACGTCAACGACAGCTCCATCAGCCAGAGCCTGGGTCGTCCCGAATACAGTTATTTCTTCGTGCTCAAAGCGTATCGCCCGGTACTCGAAAGCCTTGGACGCGTTCATGTGGTGACGTCGGCCGCTGATGTCGACCCGTTGTATCGGCAGTTGCAACAAGCCGGGCAGGAAAGCCTGTTTCTCTCGTTCTCGCCGCCGCATAAGACCCCGACCGACCTGCAATGCCCGATGGTGTGTGTTGTAGCCTGGGAATTTGACTCGATCCCGGCCGAGCACTGGGACAACGATCCCCGGCATGACTGGAGCCAGACCCTGGCGCGTCATGGTCGGGTGATTACCTTGTCCAGCCACACTGCCCAAGCCATCCGCCGAACCATGGGCGAAGACTTCCCGGTGCTGGTGCTGCCCACGCCGTTGTGGGAACGCTTCGCTGATGTGCGTCAGCAGTACCCGAGTACGCCGGTAAACCAAGGCACCACGTTGCAGATCAAGGGCTGCATCATCGATAGCCATTTTCTTGGCCTGTCGGCCGATGGTTTGATCGCGCCGTTGCTCAACGAGCAGGAACCGGAAACCTGTGGCTTGAGTTTTGAAGAGCCGGAACCAGCGCTAGAGCCAGAACCCGAAGTGCCGCCGCCGCTAACCTTGCGTCGGCGTGCGTTCATCTCCAAACATTATCTGGCGATGTGGTATCGCGAAGCTGTTCGCGATCTGGTGCCGGACGCTGTCCGCCCATTATTGGCCCGATTCCGCTCGCCTCCGCTACCGTCATTACCTGAGCCAGAGCCATTGCCTTTAGCAACAGCCGTGAGCGAAGTGCTGGAGCCGGTCGAGCACCCGCAGGCTTGTCTGCCCGATACCAGCAATCGGGTCGACATCGAAGTGAGCGGAGTGGTGTATGTGAGCGTGTTCAACCCCGACGATGGCCGCAAGAACTGGCACCATCTGATCTCCGCGTTTTGCTGGACGCTGCGTGATGCCGAAGACGCCACGCTGGTGCTGAAAATGACCCAGAATGATTTGTCGACCTATTACGTCGAGCTGATCACCTTGTTGTCGCAGCTTTCGCCATTCGCCTGTCGGGTCGTGGTCATGCACGGCTATCTGCAAGACGAAGAGTTCGCCAGGCTTTACGGTGCGGCGAGTTTCTACGTTAACGCGTCCCGTTGCGAAGGCTTGTGCCTGCCGTTGATGGAGTTCATGTCTTGCGCCCGGCCCGTGATTGCGCCAAACCACACGGCGATGCGCGACTATATCGATGAGCGGGTCGCGTTTATCATCAAGTCCAGCCATGAGCCGACAACCTGGCCGGAAGACGCGCGCATCCTCAATCGCACCCTGCGCCATCGACCAGACTGGGGCTCGTTGAAAGCCGCCTATGAGGACAGCTACGCCATGGCCAAAAACGACCCCAAGGCCTATCAAGCCATGGCGATGGCCGCAAATGAGCGCATGCGTGATTACTGCAGCTTTGCTCCGGTACAGCGACGCCTGGCGCTATTCCTCCGGCAAATGCCGAGCAGCGAAACCACGCCATTGGCAGCCGAGGCCGGGACTGCATCATGCTGATCATCATTCATTCGGAAACCAACAAGAGCAATATCCAGCAGAACCTGGGGCGGCCCGAGTACAGCTACTACTTTGTCCTCAAGGAATTCCGTCCGGTGTTGCAGCGGCTGGGCCAAGTCATCGAAGTCAGCAACCCTGACGAATTGGTTGATCGTTTGTATTTCGATTGCCTGAGCCGCGGCGAGGATTGCGTCTTTCTGTCTTTCTCGCCGCCGCATCGCACGCCGATTCATTACGCGTGCCCGATCATCCCTGTGTTCGCGTGGGAGTTCAGCACTATTCCCACCGAAAGCTGGCAGGGCGAACCCCGCCACGACTGGCGCGTGGTCTTGGATGCGTCCGGCATGGCAATCACCCATTCGACGTTCACGGCCAAAGCCGTGCGTGATGTGATGGGCGCCGACTATCCGATCTGTGCCATTCCAGCACCGGTGTGGGACCGCTTTGCCGCACGCGGGGAGCAACTGGCCAAGAGCCCGGTGGTGGAGCCGGTACGGCTGAATCTGCATGGCCTGTTGATCGACAGCCGCACTACGGATTTGCGCCCCTATGGCCCGCCAGCGTTGCGTGAAGGGATACCGATCTCGTTCGCCGGCCCACCGCAGGATTGCCAGTTGCAACTTGAAGGCGTGGTCTACACCTCAGTGTTCAACCCTTACGACGGGCGCAAGAACTGGCAGGACATGATTAGCGCGTTCTGCACCACTTTCCGCGATATCCCCGATGCGACGCTGGTGTTGAAACTCACTCACCATGACATAGCCAACGCACTGAACGACATGCTGCACCATGTTTACAAAAACCAGTCCTTCCAGTGCCGGATCGTGTTGATCCACGGTTATCTGGCCGACGTTGATTATGAGGGGTTGGTCCAGGCCACCAGTTTCGTGGTGAACAGCTCGTACGGCGAGGGGCAGTGCCTCCCGCTCATGGAGTTCATGTCTTGCGGCAAGCCGGCGATCGCGCCGCTGAACACGGCGATGGTCGACTACGTCGATAGCGATAATGCGTTTATCGTCAATTCCACTGAGGAGCTGACTGCCTGGCCGCACGATCCTCGGGCAGCCTACCGCACTCTGCGTTACGTGACGGATTGGGATTCGTTGTGTACGGCTTATCGCGTCAGTTATGACGTGGCGAAAACCGATGTCGAGCGCTACGCAAGGATGTCGGCCCATGCGGTCCGCAGTCTCGAACAGTTCTGCAGCCAGGCCAGCACCGAACAGCGTCTGCTGACGTTTTTCGAACAACGGCTGCAACGTGTCAAGACACCACCCGTGGAAGCTTCGCACGCATGATCCGGCGCTTGCTTTCCCGACTGCGGCCCGCACCGCTACCGATGCCAGCGCCTCAGCCTGCACCGGCCGGCGGCGTGTCTCCGCGAGATGCCGGCTTGCATGATGCCATCCTCGACGGCTGGTTTTTGAACGACAGTGGCGAGCTGCTCAAGGGCTTTGCCATCTCCACCGACGACACCTTACTGGACGTCGGCTGTGGCGAAGGGGCCGCGACTTTGTTTGCAGTGCGTCAAGGCGCATCGGTGATCTTCACCGACAGCGAGCACGACAAGGTCCGCGACCTGGCCCGGCAAGTGGATGCGCAATCGGATAAAGCTAATCTCGGTCTGGTCAGCAACAGCCTGCCATTGCCGCTGGCCGATGGTTGCGCGAGCAAGGTGGTGTGCATGGAAGTGCTGGAGCACATTGATCAACCCGAGCCGTTCATGGCCGAGTTGGTGCGCATGGGCCGTCCGGGCGCGTTGTATCTGCTCAGCGTTCCAGCGCCGGTGGGCGAGCATTTGCAGAAGGGCATCGCTCCCGCGAGTTACTTCCAGGCGCCCAATCACGTACAGATTTTCTCCCCCGAACGCTTTGCCGCATTGGTTGAGGGCGCGGGTCTGGTGATCGAGCATCGCCAGGCCACCGGATTTTTCTGGGTCATGGGCATGATCTTTTTCTGGGCCAGTGAACGGGCTGCCGGGCGCGACCTCAGTGGCGCGGTGCGTGATCACATCCAGGCACCGTATCCGCCGCTGATGGAAGGCTGGGCGAAAACCTGGCAGGACTTGCTGGCGCAACCCAACGGTTTGGCGATCAAGCAGATGCTCGATCAGTTCATGCCCAAGAGCCAGGTGATCATCGCGCGCAAACCGGTTGATGCCGATGCAGCGTCCAGGAGGACGGCATGAGTAACGACAAACGGATCATGGACATCGAGTTGTTGCGTGGCATTGCGGTACTCGGCGTGCTGTTTCATCACCTGCAAGACAGCCTCTTTGCAGCCTCGGTGCCTTTGCTGCAAACCATCACCGCGTTCGGTCAGCCATGGTGGGGCGTTGACCTGTTTTTTGCGATCTCCGGATTTGTCATCGCACGCAGTTTGATTCCGGCATTACAAGGTTGCAGCACCCGTCAGGAGTACTGGCAGCAGACGCGTAATTTCTGGCTGCGCCGGGCCTTTCGATTGTTGCCATCGGCCTGGTTGTGGCTGGCGCTGATGTTGCTGGCCTGCCTCTTTCTAAACCGCTCCGGCGCCTTCGGTACGTTGCACGCCAATGTACAGGCGACGCTGGCCGGTGTGGCGCAATACGCCAACTTCCGCTTCGCCGACAGCTTCTATCACTACGAATATGGCACCAGTTTTGTGTACTGGAGCCTGTCACTGGAAGAGCAGTTCTACCTGCTGTTTCCGTTGCTGATTATGGTTTGCCGCAAGCACTTGGTCTGGGCCTTGTTGGTGCTGGTCGCCGTGCAGCTGTTCACGCTGCGCACGCCGATTCTGATGGTGGTTCGCACCGATGCGCTGGCCCTCGGTGTGCTGTTGGCGATGTGGAGTGCGCACCCTTCGTACCTGCGCTGGGAACCGACGTTGTTGCGTCGCCCAGGGGCCGGTGTTTCGGCGTTGATTGTGCTGTCGCTGGCTCTCAGTTTCCTGGCGACTGACCGCTTTACGTTCACCCAATACCGCATCGGTGTGATTGCCGTGTTGTGCGCGATGCTGGTCTGGGTGGCGTCCTACAACCGCGATTACCTGATGCCACGGGGCCTGCTGAAGAATCTGATGACCTGGGTCGGCAGCCGGTCCTATGGGATTTACCTGATCCACATCCCGGCGTACTTGCTGGTACGCGAAATCACATTCCGCTTACAGGCTGCCGGACTGCCCAATCCGGCGGGCCATCCGATTCTGACGTTCCTGATGGCTGGCGGCCTGATCGTTCTGCTGAGCGAACTCAACTACCGTTACATCGAAATGCCCATGCGTAACCGCGGCGCCTCGCTGGTCAAACGCCTGAGCACGTCCCGAACAGCCGCCCCATCCTCTGGAGCTACCTCATGCTGAGCCTGTTGAAGAAAATCACGTCGGGCATGCCCGCTCCCGCGCAACCAGTAACGGACAAGATCGACAAAGTCGACCCGTACATGCTCGGGCTGCACGACGCGGTACTCAGTGGCTGGTTCAATCAGCAAACCGGCGAGTTGTTCACCGGCTTCCCGGTGACCGCCGATGACACTCTGCTGGATGTGGGCTGTGGTGACGGCGGTAACGTGCATTTCTGCGGCATGCGCGGGGCGAAGATCATCATCGCCGACATCGATGCGGCCAAGGTCGAAGCCACCCGTCAGCGTTTGAGCGAAACCCCGGCCCGCGACGTCGAATGCCACGTCACCGATTGCAATCCGCTACCGATTGCCGACGCCACGGCCACGCGCGTGGTGTCCACCGAAGTTATCGAGCATGTGGACGACCCGGCGCAGTTCCTTGCTGAACTGGTGCGTGTCGGCAAGCCGGGTGCTCTGTATTTGCTCAGCGTTCCACACCCCAGCTCCGAAGACCTGCAAAAGGACATCGCCGCGCCGGAGTATTTCCAGAAGCCCAACCATATACGCATCATCAGTGAAGAGCAGTTCAAGGCGATGGTCAGTGACGCTGGCCTGGAAGTGCTCAGCCACAGCCAGTACGGATTTTACTGGTCGATGTGGATGCTGCTGTTCTGGGAAGCCAAGGTCGATTTCAACAATCCCGACCATCCGTTGCTCAATCACTGGGCCGACACATGGCAAGCCATATTGGCTTCACCTCGTGGCGCGCAGATCAAACAGGCACTGGATGCGGTCGTGGCGAAAAGTCAGGTGATCATTGCCCGCAAGCCTATGGTGTAGACGGCCATGTAGCAGCTGCCGAAGGCTGCGTCCGGCTGCGAAGCAGTCGTAAATCCTGAATACACGGTTTACCTGAAAAATCGCGACGCCTGACTATACGACTGCTTCGCAGCCGGACGCAGCCTTCGGCAGCTGCTACAAAGGTCAGCTTTTGGCTCAAGGGTTTTTTCATGTTGTTTTTCACGCGTTTGATCGTGTCGCTGTCGGCCCTGGTGCTGCTCAGCGGTTGCGAGCAACAAGACGCGCCCCCGCTCGATCAACAACTCTACATCTGGCAACGGCAATGGACACCGGCCCATGATGCTGCCCTGCGCGACAGTCGCGCAGACTTTTCGACACTACGGGTGCTGGCCTTGCAGGCGTTTCCTCAAGCTGGCTGGCATCGGGCGCGGATTGATCCGGGGTTGCTCAAACGCGATGGTCGGCCGTTGATTGCAGTGATTCGTCTTGATGCTCAGCTCAAGTCGCTGGACCAGGACGAGATGACGGCGCAGATCCAACAAGTTCTCAGCGACTGGCAAGGGCAGGGCCTGACACTGACTGGGGTGGAAATTGACCACGATGCGGGCAACGCTCGGTTGCCGGCGTATCGAGCTTTTCTGGCCCACCTGCGGGGAGTTTTACCGAAGACTTTGCCGCTGAGCATTACGGCGTTACCGGCATGGCTGGACAGTCCCGAACTGCCGGCGCTGTTATCGACCGTCGATAGCAGCGTATTGCAAGTGCACGCAGTGAGCGATCCCAGGAGTGGGCTGTTCGAGCCGGCACAGGCGCGGCAGTGGGCCAGGCGTTGGAGTCGGATCACAACGAAGTCTTTCTATCTCGCGCTGCCGGCTTATGGCGTGGCCCTGTTGCCAAGCGCCGGTGGCGCACCCGTTGTGGAAAGCGAGGTGCCGGTGGGGCGGAGTGGCGAGCGCCGGGAATTGCTGGCTGATCCGCTGCAACTGAGCACACTCGCTGCAGAATTGCGCGCCGATCCGCCTGCGCATCTGGCCGGCCTGATCTGGTTTCGCCTGCCGCTGGCGGGCGACCGTCGAGCCTGGAGCCTGACAACGCTGGGCGCGGTGGCTCGCGGTGACGCGCTCGATAGTCGCTTGAGTGTGGAACTGAGTGCGCAAGACGGTCTCTATGACATCAGCCTCAGAAACCAGGGCAACCTCGACACTGCTTGGCCCGAACGCGTGACCCTGGCCGTACAGGGCTGTGAGGGGGTTGATGCGTTGGCCGGTTATGCATTGCAACAAAGCCCGGATCTGCTTACCTTCACCCGCCTTGGCGACGGCCGAATAGCCGCCGGTGGACAGCGAGCGGTCGGTTGGGCGCGCTGCACAAAAATTGATCAAGGAGGTTCGAATGTTCACCCGTAACTGGCCCCGTCATCTGCTCTGTTTGAGCCTCAGCTGGCCGCTGGGTGCGGCGCTGGCTTGCGGCCCGGACTTCCCGATGCGCTTGCTGGACAACCGTGGACAGTCGCTTGCGGAGCTGCCGGAAGGCAACTTTCAGTTCGAGGTCAATCGTCTCGGGCATGCGATCAAGGGGCTCAAGCATATTGCGCAGTCCCCCAACGGCATGGAGGCGGCTGACTACCTGGAACAGCGAAACACCGCCGAGCAGGCCGGACTGACAGCGGAACAGCAAGCACTGGTGAAACAACTGCGCAGCCGGACGGATGCCCATCAGGTCGAAGCGCAGGGCGCGAGCCTGCCAGCCGAGCTCAAGCTGTATCTGGCGGGCGCTGCGGCGTTCAGTGCGGGCGATCATCGTTTGGCCGCCGAATACTTCGAAAAAGTGCTGGCGCTGCCGGCCGATCAACGCGCCTTGCGCAGCACCTGGGCCGCGTATTCGCTGGGCCGGGCGCTATTTGCCATGAGTGCCGAGGCGGGCGCGTCGCCCGATCTGCTGGCGCAGGCGCGCAAGGCGTTCGAGCAGACCCGTCAGCTGAGCATCGACGACTTCAGCGACCCACTGGAACTGGGTGTCGCCAGCCTCGGTGAAGAAGCTCGTGTGGCCCGGACCGCCGGCGACTGGGACAGCGCCATCGAACTCTACGCCGCACAAAATCTCCATGGTTCAGCGGTCGGTTACACCTCGTTGAAGCTGTTGATGGCGGATCTGTTGGCGATGCCGGACGATCAATTGAGCGCGCTGCTCAAGGATAAACCGGTGCAACAACTGGCGACCGCGTCCTTGATCAGCCGCCTGGGCTGGTCATTCGGTGAACAACCAGCGAACGAGTTGAAACTGATCAAGCTGCTGCAAAGCAGCACGCGCGGCAGCCTGGATAACGCGGATCGACTGGCCGCGATGAACTATCAACAAGGCGATTACGCCAGCGCCAAGGCCTTCCTCGAACACGCCGGCGACGGCGGCCTGGCGTGGTGGTTGCGGGCGAAACTGGCGTTGCGCGAGGGCGATAAAAACGCAGCGGCTGCGGCGTATGCCAAGGCGGCTCAGGCGTTCCCGCAGGATGAATCATGGGGTGATCGCCGGACACCGGACTACGACTATGAAACGCTTCAGCCCAAGTGCCGGGTCGAGGGTGAAAGTGCGATTCTGGCGCTGCAACGCGGGGATTACCTGCAAGCATTCGATCAGCTGTATCGCAGCCAGAGTATCTACTGGCTCGATGCCGCGACGGTGGCCGAGCGGGTGCTGACCGTCGATGAACTCAAGCATTACGTCGACACGCAGGTGCCCGCACCACCGCCGTTGAGCCAGCAGGATCGCGACAACTACGTGCCGCTTCCGGTGGCCGCCAAATTGCGCAATCTGCTCGGGCGCCGATTGCTGCGCGAAGAGCGCTACGACGAAGCGCTGACCTACTTCGACAATGCTGATCTGCAGAAAAAAGCGCGGTTGTATGCGCAGCAACGTCAGCTGGCCGACGCCGCGTGGTGGCCGACCAAACGCGCTAGCGCTCTGTTCAATGCTGCCTGGACGGCGCGCGAGTGGGGAATGGACATTCTCGGTTACGAAATGGCCCCGGACTATGCCACGTTTGGCGGCAACTACAGCCTCGAAAACACTGAGCTGAAGGTCGGGCCATTAGTCGCTGAAGGTGAAGTCCAGCGCCAGCAAGCCAGTGCCGCCAAACCCGATGTGCGCTATCACTATCGATTTGTGGCCACGGCATTGGCCAGTCGCGCCGCCGATAATTTGCCTCACACCAGCCAGGCCTTTGCGGCGGTACTGTGTGCGGCAGCGGGCTGGAACAGCAGCCTTGAAGAGCAAAGTGCGTTGTACCAGCGCTATGTGAAAGAAGGGCCTTATGTGGCGTGGGCCGTGGATTTTGGTCACCAGTGCCCTTATCCCGACTTTGAGAATGCCAGCAAACGTTATGTGACCCAGGCGACTGATGCGACGCGTGCGGTTCTGCGACCCTACAAGTGGCCGCTGCAGATTGGCGGTGTCATCGGCGTGACAGCCGTGGCGTTGCTGTTGATCAACCGTCGTCGCCATCGGGCGCCATAAGGCTTACGCCTGTTGCACAAAGGTCAGCCGCACCGCGAAGCCGATCAACAGGCTGCCAAACAGCCACTGCTGAAGTCGCTGGGCCGAAGGACTGCGTTGCAGCCAACGGCCCAGCGCCGCACCGACCAGTGCATAGGCGCTGTCGAAGATGAAGCCGACACCGACCAGCACCACGCCCAGGATCGCGAATTGCCTGAGGACTGATCCTGCGTGTGGATCGATGAACTGTGGTAGCAGCACCGAACAGAACAACAACGCTTTGGGATTGAGCAAATTGGTGAGCAGGCCGCGCTGGATTGCCGCCGGCCATCGCGATTTCGCTGCCGTTGTGTCAGTGCCGTTCAGGTTCGGCAGCATCGTGGTGCGCAGGCATTGAATACCGATCCACAGCAGGTACGCGGCACCGGCCAGACGTACCACATCGAAGGTCCACGGCGCGGCTTTGAACAACGCCGCCAACCCCAACGCGGCCAACGCCACATGACAACCCCGGGCAATGCCCAGGCCGATTGCCGTTGCCAATGCAGCCCCTTTTCCCTGGCGGACGCCAGTTTGCAGCAACAGGATCATGTCGGGCCCTGGTAACAAATACACCACCGCCAACGCCATGAAAAACACCCAGAGTCCTGCCATGTTGCGCCCCTTTCGTTGTCGATTCGGTAGGGCCAGTCTAGGGCGCAAGGGCAGGGCAGGTGGTTGCGTAGTCAGCTTCTAAAGCGATGAGGATTGGCATAATCTGCCACTTCAAGACGATTGAACCATCAGGATCTGCCAAATCATGAAACTGGACGCCTACGACCGTAAAATCCTCGCTGCCCTGCAACGGGACGGTCGATTGAGCAATGTGCAACTGGCGGAAGAAATCGGCTTGTCCGCCTCACCCTGTTTGCGGCGGGTGCGGATGCTGGAAGAGGCCGGGGTGATTCGCGGCTATCAGGCCAATCTGGATCGTGACGAGGTAGGGCTCGGGCTGACGGTGTTTGTCGGGGTCAAAGTTGAACGTCATAACGACGAGCAAGCCGAAGCCTTTCGTGTGGCCGTGACGGCGCTGCCAGAAGTGATTTCGGCATTTCTGGTGTCCGGGGAATCGGATTTTCTACTGCAAGTCGTGGTGCCGGATTTACGCGGGTACGACCGTTTTCTCACGGAGCGGCTGCTGAAACTGCCGGGTGTGAGCGACATTCGCAGTAACTTTGCGATTCATACGGTGAAGGCACCGGGGGCGTTGCCGTTGGGGCACTTGCCTTAAACCGAGTAGGCCCCTTCGCGAGCAAGCCCGCTCCCACAGAACGACACAAATTAAATGTGGGAGCGAGCCTGCTCGCGAAGGCGGTAGACCGGATAACGAAAAACTTAAAGCCTTACATCTGCGTCGCCATCCCCTCCACATTCATCGCCGCCTGGCGCAACGCCTCGGACCGTGTGGGGTGTGGATGGCAAGTCAGCGCAATGTCCTCGGCCGAGGCGCTGAACTCCATTGCCACGCAATACTCGCCAATCATTTCACTGACGCTCGGGCCCACCAGGTGGACGCCGAGAATTTCATCGGTGCGTTCATCGGCCAGCACTTTGGCGAAGCCTTCGGTTTCGTGGTTGATCTTGGCCCGACTGTTGGCGGTGAATGGAAATTTACCGACCTTGTACGCGCGACCTTCGGCCTTGAGCTGCTCTTCGGTCTTGCCGACGCTGGCCAGTTCCGGTTTGGTGTAGACCACGCTAGGTATAAGGTTGTAATTCACTTCACCCGCCTTGCCGACGATCTGTTCAACGCAGGCCATGGCTTCGTCTTCCGCCTTGTGGGCGAGCATCGGCCCGGACGTGACATCGCCGATCACCCACACGCCCGCCGCTTCGGTGCGGTGCCCTTTGTTGGCGAGCATGCCGCGCTTGTCTGTGGCGAGGCCGACGTTTTCCAGGCCAAGACCTTTCGTATAAGGCCGGCGCCCGATGGACACCAACACGTAATCGGCCTCCAGCAACTCAGCGGTACCGCCTGCCGCCGGTTCAATGCTGAGCTGAACACCGCTCGCCGATGACGTGGCGTGGGTGACTTTCGAACTCAACTTGAAGGTGATGCCCTGTTTACTTAACGAGCGCTGAAGTGTTTTGCCGGCCTCAACATCCACACCCGGACAGATGCGATCGAGAAACTCGACGACCGTGACTTGAGCTCCCAGGCGCCGCCACACAGAGCCCAGCTCGAGGCCGATGACGCCGGCGCCGATCACCACCAGATGTTTTGGTACTTCGCTGAGCGACAGCGCGCCGGTGGAGTCGAGGATTCGGTGGTTATCGATGTCGACGCCCGGAAGGGGAGTGGGCTCGGAGCCGGTGGCGATGATGATGTCCTTGGCGCTCAGCCCGGTTTTGCCCCCAGCACTGTCGGTGACCGTGACTTTGCCAGGTCCGTCGATGTGGCCCCAGCCCTTGATCCAGTCGACTTTGTTTTTGCGAAACAGAAATTCGATGCCCTTGGTCAGCCCGGTAACGCTTTCATCCTTTTGCTTCATCATCTGAGCGAGGTTGAGGGTGGGTTTGACCTCAATGCCCAGGTTGGCGAATTCCGCGCCCATGGCCGCGTCGTAGAGTTCGGAGGCGTGCAACAGCGCCTTGGACGGCATGCAGCCGACGTTCAGGCACGTACCACCGAGGGTCGCGCGACCTTCGACGCATGCCACTTTCAAACCCAGCTGGCCTGCGCGGATCGCTGCGTTATAACCGCCGGGGCCACCGCCCAGAATCACGACGTCGTAGCTGCTCATGGATGGACTCCTGAATTGAAGGGATCGGGCTGGTTAAAAGTAGTAGCTGAAAGGATTTAGAACAATAATTTCACCAATATTGTTATACCGTAACGAAATGCGGTGTCCGCGTTGAATAAACATTGGGGTGGTATGCAAGTCGATCTCGAAGTCGATGGCGCGCAGGTAGCAGGGTTGCCGCGCTTTCAGCAGGCGGTGTTTCAGGGGCGGCGATTGCGTCAGTTAGCCATTGGCCTGAGTGCATTGGCAGCGGTCGGGCTGGTGTTGGCGTTATTTGTCGGATTGTTTGCGCCACAGTCGCTGTGGGGCGCATTGCTGGTAAATCAGAGCGCCGCTTTTCTGGTGCTGGTTGCCGGTCTGCAATCAGCCTGGTGGGTTACGCGGTGGCGTGCACAGACAATGAACCCGATGCCACCCGTGGTGGTGGTTGACGAAATTGTTGCGCCTGATGGTTGGTATGAGCGATTGCTGGATGGGCTCAGTCAGCGCTCGGTACGCATGCTTGGCCAGATCGGCGCGCCGACACTCTGGCTCGGCGGTTGGGCGCTGTTGACCTTGTTCAGCATCAGTCAGTTCTGGAACCTCGCGCTACCACCCGCAGCGCTGGGGTTATCGGCCAGTGTCGGCGCAGTGCTGGCATTGCTGTTGGCGTTTGGTCTGCTGGTCGTCGAGCGGCAACTGGCTCAGGAAAACGTCGCCCAATGGCCGGAAGCCGGAGCACTGGCGCAACTGACTCGGGTAACAATCATTTGCCTGGTGCTCGGCGCGTTGTGTCTGTTGTTCGCCAGCGAAACCTCGGTGTGGCCAGTGCGATTGGCGGTGCTGATCGGTTTACTGCCGGGGTTGGTCGCAGCCGAGTTGCTGTTGCGTGCGGTGTTGTCGCTGTTCAGTCCGCAGCGCCAACAACTCGAACCTGCGTTGCTGGCACGCAGTTTTATCGCCGACATGCTGCGCTGGCCGCCGCAACCGCTGCTCGCCTTGCAGCACGAATTGCACAATCGGTTCGGTATCGACTTGCGCCAGATCTGGGCCTTCACTTACATGCGTCGCGCATTTTTGCCGGTGCTGGCGGTGATTATTTTCGTCGGCTGGTCACTCACCGGGATCCACGAAATACCGTTGCAGGGGCGGGGTATCTACGAGCGTTTTGGCAAACCGGTGGAGGTGTTTGGTCCTGGTTTGCACGCCGGTTTGCCGTGGCCGTTGGGCCGCGTGTTGAAGGTCGAAAACGGCGTGGTTCACGAGTTGGCCACCAGCGTTGGCGAAGCCTCGGCACCGGTTGTGCCCGAGCCCGCCGAAGGCCCGGCACCGGCGATTGCCAATCGGTTATGGGACGCCAGTCATGTGAACGACAAATCCCAGGTCATCGCCAGCAGCCGCGCCGACAAGCAAAGCTTCCAGATCGTCAACATGGACGTGCGTTTCGTTTATCGAATCGGCCTGACCGATCAAGCGGCATTGGCGGCCACCTATAACAGTGCCGATGTACCGACACTGATTCGCAGCACCGCCAGCCGGATTCTGGTGCATGACTTCGCCTCGCGAACCCTTGATGGGTTGCTCGGCGAAGACCGGGTAGGGCTCGCTGATGAGATCGGCCGGGCGGTGCAGGCTGACCTGCAGAAACTCGACAGTGGCGTGGAAATTCTCGCCACTGTGGTGGAAGCGATTCATCCACCGGCCGGCGCTGCCAATGCTTACCACGGTGTGCAAGCGGCACAGATCGGCGCTCAAGCATTGATCTCGCGGGAACGCGGTGCTGCCGCCGAGGCGACCCATTTGGCACAAATGCAAGCGAGCATCACCCGTGATCAAGCGACCGCTAGCGCTCATGAAATCAACGCCACGGCCCAGGTGGCGGACCTGAAATTCAGCGCGGAGCAGAAAGCCTACGCCAGCGCCGGCCAGGCTTTTGTGCTGGAGCAATACCTCAGTCAACTGAGCCAGGGCCTGGCGAACGCCAAGCTGCTGATTCTTGATCATCGTCTGGGTGGCAGCAGCAATGCGCCGACCATCGACCTCCGTACTTTCACGCTGCCGGCTGATCCTGCGTCGCCGCGTACGAGCACCCAGCCAGGAGCTACCCATTGAGCCAGTCGCACTCACACGATCACGATGACCACGCTGGCCACGATCACGGGCATCACCACGGTCACCACCATCATCACCACGGCGACCCACAAGAAGCCGGCCCGTTTCCCTGGCGGCGCATGGGCTGGGCAGCATTGCTCGTGGCGTTTGCCATCGCTGCCGCGAGCCTTGTTCAAGTGCGCTCGGGGGAGGCCACGGTCATCACACGTTTCGGCAATCCATCGCGGGTTTTGCTGGAGCCGGGTCTGGGCTGGCGCTGGCCGGCACCGTTTGAAGCGGCCATTCCTGTCGACTTGCGCCTGCGCACCACCTCCAGTGGTTTGCAGGATGTCGGCACCCGCGACGGTTTGCGCATCATCGTTCAGGCTTACGTGGCGTGGCAGGTGCAGGGCGATCCGGACAACGTGCAACGCTTCATGCGCGCGGTGCAGAATCAGCCGGATGAAGCGGCGCGGCAGATCCGCACCTTTGTCGGCTCTGCGCTGGAAACCACGGCCGCCAGTTTTGACTTGGCGAACCTGGTCAACACCGACGCTAATCAGGTTCACATTGCCGACTTTGAGGCGCAACTTCGTCATCAGATTGATCAGCAGTTGCTCACGACTTATGGCGTTCGCGTGCTGCAAGTTGGCATCGAGCGTCTGACCTTACCGTCGGTTACGCTGACCGCCACCGTCGATCGCATGCGCGCCGAGCGTGAAACAATCGCCACCGAACGCACCGCAATCGGCAAGCGTGAAGCTGCACAAATCCGTTCCGCCGCCGAGCGGGATGCGCGAATCGTGCAGGCCGATGCAACGGTCAAAGCCGCAGACATTGAAGCTCAATCGCGAGTTGAAGCGGCGCAAATTTACGGCCGTGCGTATGCCGGTTCGCCGCAGCTGTACAACCTGCTGCGCTCACTCGACACCTTGGGCACCATTGTTTCGCCGGGCACCAAACTGATTTTGCGCACCGATGCCGCGCCATTTCGGGTATTGGTTGACGGACCGCCGGCCCTCGAAATCAAGCTCGGGTCGCAGCCATGAGTTTAGTTCCACGTGGAACACACGAGTTAAGTAGCCCTTGGATTCAGGCCGGGCGCCTGGCATTTCTCGCGCTTTACGCCGTGACCATTCTGGCGGCGTTAGCTTGGGCATTCTCTAATGTGCGGCAGATTGATCCACAGAATCGCGCGGTGGTTTTACATTTTGGTGCGCTGAACCGCATCCAGAATGCCGGATTGTTGTTGGCATGGCCGCGACCTTTTGAGCAGGTGGTGCTACTGCCGGCGGCAGATCGGGTTATCGAGCGTCGAGTGGAAAGTCTCCTGCGCAGTGATGTTGCCTTGCAGGCTGATCGCGTTGCCACGTTTGCCACACCGCTCAGTGATGCACTCGCCGGTTCAGGTTATCTGCTGACGGGTGACGCCGGTGTGGTGCAACTTGATGTGCGGGTGTTCTACAAAGTCACCGAGCCGTATGCCTTCGTGCTGCAAGGTGAACATGTGCTGCCGGCGCTGGATCGGCTGGTCACCCGCAGCGCTGTGGCCCTGACCGCAGCGCGGGATCTGGACACTATTCTAGTGGCGCGTCCGGAACTGATCGGTGCTGACAATCAGGCTGCCGAGCGCCGTGAACGTCTGCGAGGTGATTTGGTGCAAAGCATCAATCAACGTTTGGCCGAGCTGACAGCAACAGGGCAGGGGCTGGGTATCGAAGTCGCCCGAGTCGATGTGCAATCGAGCCTGCCCGGTCCCGCGGTGAACGCTTTCAACGCGGTATTGACCGCGAGTCAGCAGGCCGACAAAGCCGTGGCCAACGCGCGTACCGAAGCCGAGAAGGCGACCCAGGCCGCCAACGAACAAGCAGATCGAACACTGCAAGTGGCCCATGCCCAAGCCAGCGAACGCCTGGCGAAAGCGTCTGCCGACACCGCTACCGTACTGAGCCTGGCCAAGGCGCAACAGCAGGGCACCGACCCGCAAATGCTGCTGCGTATTTACCGTGAGCGGATGCCGAAGATTCTCCGCCAAGCCGGTTCCGTGACCACCGTCAATCCGAAAGACGATTCCCGCCTGATCATTCAGGGAGCAGCCCAATGACCGCGCACACCGCCGCCGCACCGAGTCTGTTGTCTTCGGCCGAACAACGCAGCGCCGCTCGGCAATTAACGCTGGCCATGCTCGCCCTGGGCCTCCTCGGACTTGGACTGGTCTGGCGCTGGCTGTCGCCGGAGCAGGCCGGTGTCAGTCAATTACTGCTCGGGTTTGCGTCGCTGCTGGTGGCCGTGCCGGTAATGCGTTCCGCGTGGTACAGCCTGCGCTATCCGAGCTTGCACGGGATCACAGACCAGTTGATCGCGCTCGCCATGCTCGGTGCCTGGGCCACGGGTGATTTGCTGACGGCTGCGTTGCTGCCGATCATCATGATCTTCGGCCACGTGCTGGAAGAGCGCAGCGTGATCGGTTCTCAGGAAGCGATTTCCGCACTCGGCAAACTCACCCGCAGTCATGCGCGCAAGGTTCAGGCGGATGGCTCGATCCTCGAAGTCGACAACAGCACCCTCAAGGCCGGTGACTTGGTCGAGGTCCGTGCCGGTGATCGCGTGCCGGCGGACGGCCGGGTGATGGCCGGTCAAGCGAGCCTCGATACCGCTTCCATTACCGGTGAGTCGGTGCCGATGGAAGCCGGTGTTGGCATGTCGGTATTCGGAGGGGCGATCAACCTCGATGGGCGTCTTCGCATTGAAGTAACCCGCACCGGCAACGAATCGACCCTGGGCAAAGTCATTGCTCTGATGCAAAGTGCCGAGCGCTCAAAGCCGCCGATTACTCGTTTGCTGGAACGTTACGCCGGCAGCTACATGGTGTTGGTGTTGTTGCTGGCCGCGGTGACGTGGTTCGTCACCAATGATGCCCAGGCGATGCTCGCGGTGTTGGTCGCGGCGTGTCCATGTGCGCTGGTGTTGTCGGCGCCGGCGACGGCCATTGCCGGGGTGGCGGTGGCTGCGCGACACGGCATTCTGATCCGCAGTTCGGCGTTTCTTGAAGAACTGGCAGACCTGACGTCATTAGTGGTGGATAAAACCGGCACGCTGACGTTTGGCACCTTGCGCTTGCAGTCCATCGACAGTCCGCTGGAAGACCGCAGCCATGTCCTGAAACTGGCCGCCAGCCTCGGTTCGGCCAGCAGTCATCCGGTCAGTCGTGCGCTTGCCGGGCTGGTCACGCAGGAGCATTTTTTGCTGCTGTCGGACATCCACGAGCGCCAGGGCTTGGGTGTAGTCGCCATGACCGAGCAGGGCGAGGCTGCACTCGGTCGCCCGGAGTTGTTCGCGCAATTGGGCATTGCGTCGTCGACGGTTCCTGAGCATGACGGTCCGATTGCCGGGCTGGCGCTGGATGGTGAATTTCTCGCTTGGTTATTGCTGGCTGACAGTGTCAAACCCGAGGCGCGATTTGCCCTGAGTGAGCTGCGGGAGCTCGGTCTGGGTCGGCAATTGCTGCTGACCGGAGATCGGCAGAGCGTCGCGCACACGCTGGCACGCGATGTCGGGATCAGCGATGTCGAAGCGCAGGCGTTGCCTGAGGACAAGCTCAATCGCGTGCTCAAGGAAATCGGCAGCGGCTTCCGGCCCATGGTGGTCGGGGACGGGATCAACGACTCACTGGCGCTGAAGGCCGGTGTCGTGGGTGTCGCAATGGGCGCGGGTGGGGCAGATATCGCATTGGCTTCGGCCGACATCGTGTTGATCGGCAGTGACCTGCGCCGGCTCGGCACCTGTGTGCGTCTGAGTCGTCAATGTCGTCAGACCTTGCAGGTCAATGTGATCATAGGTTTGGGCTGGACACTGGCGATTGTTGCCTTCGCCGCTTTTGGCTGGCTCGGCGCGGCAGGGGCGATGATCGCCGCGTTGCTGCATAACTTCAGCACGTTGCTGGTGCTGGGCAACGCCGGGCGTTTGTTGCGGTTTCAGGAGCCTTTGCTCAAGCTCAAGGAAGACAGTTGAGCGAATCGAAAACTTTTTGCCTGCCTCTGTAACGCCGTTGGGGCAGCACGCTCTAGTGCTGTGTCGGGACTGAACAACGTTCCAGCCGACAAACCTGAAGAATACAGAGGAAACACAAATGAATTTCAAATCCGCTACCGCTGGTGCCGCTCTCGCTATCGCCGCTGCCACCCTGTTTGCCGGTGTTGCGACTCAAGCTCAGGCGGCCGACGCTGCTCAGGTTCACTGCTACGGCGTGACTTCGTGCAAAGGTATGAACGATTGCAAAACCGCAGAAAACGCTTGTAAGGGACATGCAGTTTGCAAAGGTCACGGTTTCAAGGCAATGACTCAGACGGAATGCATGGAAGCCGGTGGCAAAGTCGGCGAATAACCGACCAGCGTTTGGTGCCGCGGTGGTTTCCCCCTTGCCACTGCGGCCATTTTGCGAGGAGTCCGAGATTGTCTGCATCCCTTCCTTGTCTAGGCTACGGCCTGGGTTTGCGCAGTGCTTACTACCAACAGATTCTTGATCAGTCGCCGGCCGTGGACTGGTTCGAAGTCGTCTCCGAAAATTTCATGGTGCAGGGCGGCAAAGCCCTTTACTACCTTGACGCCATCGCCGAGCGTTATCCGCTGGTGATGCATGGTGTGTCATTGTCGATCGGCGGGCCTCATGCATTGGATCCGGGCTATTTGCAACAACTCAGACTGTTGGCTGATCGAGTAAAACCGGCGTGGATTTCCGATCACTTGTGCTGGAGCCGCGGCAACGCCCATCAGCTCCATGATCTGCTGCCATTACCGTACACCGAAGAAAGCCTTCATTACGTCGCGGACCGAGTGCGTCAGGTGCAAGACGTTTTGCAGCGTCCACTGGTGTTGGAGAATGTCTCCAGTTATGTGCGCAGCGCTGGCGATGATTTCAGCGAGTGGGGGTTTCTTGACGCCCTGAGTCGGGTGAGCGATTGCGAGTTGCTGTTGGACGTCAATAATGTCTATGTCAGCTCACGTAATCATGGGTTCGATCCCTGGACATTCATTCAAGGATTGCCAGCGAACAAGATCCGCCAACTTCACTTGGCGGGCCACAGCGATTACGGGGATTACGTCATTGACACCCATGACCATCCAGTCAGCGATCCGGTCTGGGCGCTCTATGAACGGACCCTCGATTACCTCGGCCCGGTCGCTACGCTGCTGGAGCGCGATGACCATTTACCGCCGTTTGAAGAACTGCTCACTGAACTTAAAAAAGCCCGGGAGTTGGGTGAGGGCGTGCTGTCCCGGAGACAGAAATGCGCCTGAACGACTGGCAACTGGCTTTTGAACGCTACCTGTTGGGAGAGCCGTCGACGGCTGATGTCGAGCTCTCATCAAACCTAATCGGCGGCCCGACGCTGGATATCAGTACCGGGCTGGCGATTTATCACAATGCCTATCAAGCGCGGCTACAGGAAGTTCTACGTGGCGACTATCCGGCGATCTTGAACTGGCTGGGTGACGACGAGTTTGAAGAACTCGCCGCGGCTTACTTGCGTCAGAACCCCTCAGCTCATTACAGTCTTCGTTGGCTTGGCAAAGGCTTGGAGGCTTTCATTCGTCAACATTTGGTGCCGGAACAAAGTGCGCCATTAGCCGAATTGGCGGCACTGGAGTGGGCTTTCACGCTGGCATTCGATGCACCAACAGGAACGCTGCTGACGATGCAGGACATGGCGACTCTGGCACCAGAAGACTGGCCGACGCTGCAAGTCAGCCCCAGTCCTTCGCTGCAATGGCTGGAGTGTTGCTTTAACAGTGTGGCGCTTTGGCGATCGGTAAAGGATGAAACGCAGTTTCCCGGCAGTACGGCACTCGACGGTTCCCACGTTGTGGTGATTAGTCGAAATGAGCTCGTTTGCCAGTATCGAAGCCTGGAGCCTATAGAGGCCAAAGCTCTAAAAGGCATGTTTGAGTGGGACTGGAACTTCGCTGAACTGTGCTCTGAATTGACAGTCTTCTATGGAGAGGGCGCACCACTTCAAGCTGTGACCTGGCTTAAGCAGTGGATTCACGATGGCTGGTTACAGCGTCGCTGAATTACAGAAAGCGGCTATTAATTCGCTAGCCAGCTTATTTTTCGGGATGGTCTACCCTCACATCAGACGTCTGAAACAAGGGGATAGTCTATGCTCGCGCACCTTCCACCGGCCTTACAGGATCTGCAGTTACCGCTACGCCTGCGACTCTGGGACGGCCATGAACTCGATCTGGGACCGACGCCCAGCGTCACGATTGTGGTCAAGGATCCACAAATGGTTTCCCAGTTCACCCATCCAAGCCTGGTCGCGCTCGGAGCAGCTTTTGTCGAAGGCAAACTTGAGCTGGAAGGTTCCATCAGCGACGTCATCCGCGTCTGCGATGAATGGAGCCAGGCGATGCTGGACGAGAACGACGACGATCAACCCGTTCGTACCGCCCACGACAAAGAAACCGACGCCAAGGCCATCTCCTACCATTACGATCTTTCCAACGCGTTTTATCAGTTATGGCTCGACAGCGACATGGCGTATTCCTGCGCGTATTTCGAGACCGGCAGTGAAACCCTGGAACAGGCTCAGCAGGCCAAATTCCGCCACTTGTGTCGCAAGTTGCGCTTGCAGCCCGGTGAATATTTGCTGGACGTCGGTTGCGGTTGGGGTGGGCTGGCGCGGTATGCGGCGCGGGAGTTTGGCGCGAAGGTGTTTGGCATTACGCTGAGCAAAGAGCAACTCGCTCTGGCCCGTGAACGGGTGAAAGAGGAAGGTCTGGAAGATCTGGTCGAATTGCAATTACTCGACTACCGCGATCTGCCTCAAGACGGGCGCTTCGACAAAGTCGTCAGTGTGGGCATGTTCGAACATGTGGGCCACGCCAACCTGGCCGAGTACTGCAAAACCTTGTTTGGCGCAGTGAAAGAGGGTGGCCTGGTGATGAACCACGGGATTACCGCCAAACACATCGATGGTCGTCCTGTTGGACGCGGTGCTGGCGAGTTCATTGGGCACTATGTATTCCCCAACGGCGAACTGCCGCACCTGTCGATGATCGCTGCCGAAATCAGTGACGTGGGGCTGGAGATCGTCGACGTCGAGAGCCTGCGCCTGCATTACGCGCGTACGCTGGACCACTGGAGCGAACGCCTCGAAGACAATCTGGAAGCGGCGTCCAGGCAAGTTCCAGCGCAAACCCTGAGGATCTGGCGGCTGTACCTGGCGGGATGCGCCTATGCGTTTGCCAGGGGCTGGATCAACCTGCACCAGATCCTGGCAGTCAAAGCCCATCCCGATGGCAGCCATGAGCTGCCATGGACACGCGACGACGTCTATAACCCTTAAAGAATCGGTGAAATAAGCCGGGCGACCCGCATGCCGAATTGCTGCACGCGGCGGGTCTCTCGGCCTTCGTCTTTGGCGATTTCATGCGACTGAGCGAAGTCATCGTTGAGCATCTGTTCCACCTCGGCAGCGAATACGCTGTCGACCGTCAGCAACATCACTTCGAAGTTGAGCCGGAACGAGCGGTTGTCCATGTTGGCACTGCCGATGGCGCTGATTTCGCTGTCGATCAACACCACTTTCTGATGCACGAAACCGGGTTCATAGCGAAAAACCCGGACACCGGCGCGGACAGCCTCGAAGGCGTACAGACTGGAGGCGGCGTAGACGATCCGGTGATCCGGACGTGACGGCAGTAACAATCGCACATCAACACCTCGCATTACCGCGAGCCTGAGTGCCGCAAATACCGCTTCGTCGGGGATGAAATAGGGAGTGGTGATCCACACGCGCTCAGTCGCGGCATGGATGGCTTCAACGAAGAACAACGCACAGGTTTCGAAGGAGTCCGCCGGACCGCTCGCCAAAAATTGGCACAGCACACCGTCGTCGGGATACTCATCCGGCAGGATCAATGGCGGCAATGATCGTGCAGCCCAGAACCAGTCTTCGGCAAACGACTCCTGCATACAGGCCACCACCGGTCCGCGTACGCGAACATGAGTATCTCGCCACGGCGCCAGGGGTGGTTTCTCACCCATGTATTCGTCGCCGACGTTATGCCCGCCCACGAAGCCCAGCACCCCATCGACTACCACGATCTTGCGATGGTTGCGGAAGTTGACCTGGAAGCGGTTGAGCCAGCCACTTCGGGTGGCGAACGCTTTGACTTCAACACCGGCATCGCGCAACGGTTGTACGTAACTCCTGGGCAGGGCGTGGCTGCCAATGCGGTCATAAAGCAGGTACACAGCGACGCCTTCGGCGGCTTTTTTCAGCAACAGATTGTGCAGGCGCTGGCCGAGCCGGTCATCGTGGATGATAAAAAACTGAACCAGCACGGCTACTTTTGCATGGCTGATGGCTTCGAAAATCGAATCAAATGTGGCTTGGCCATCGATCAACAAGTGCACTTCGTTGTTCGCCAGACACGGCATGCGACCCAACTTGGGCATAGCCCGCAACGACGAGTAAGCATTGGAAGCACGAGCGGTCAGTGCCTCCTCGACCCAAGGACGCCAGTTGAGTTCGGAGACGGCTTTGCGCATTTCTTCGTTGGCCTGACGCCGGGCCTTGATGTAACCATCGAAGGTACTGCTACCGAAGATCAGGTATGGAATGAGAGTGAGGTACGGCATAAACACCAATGAAAGCGCCCAGGCGATCGATCCCTGAGCGGTGCGTACGTTGAGCACGGCGTGGATGGCCGCGATCGTGCCCAGCGAGTGAAGCAGTGCAATGGTGTAGCCGAAAATGTGTGGTCCGAAGTAATCCATGGGGCAACCCTGCTCCTGAAGATTCAGTGCTTAACAGACCATGTTCCGTGCAAAATGTCGCTATTTAATTGGCCCATGAACCGAAACCTAAGGTTAGCGTCTA
This sequence comes from Pseudomonas sp. BE134, assembly GCF_031456105.1. Taxonomy (NCBI): domain Bacteria; kingdom Pseudomonadati; phylum Pseudomonadota; class Gammaproteobacteria; order Pseudomonadales; family Pseudomonadaceae; genus Pseudomonas; species Pseudomonas sp. BE134. The sequence goes on from NZ_JAVDUA010000005.1 coordinate 180,117, forward strand.
ACGGCCACTACTGATCAGGAGTTACTCGATGAACGTTCGTCTGCTGAGTTTGGCCATGGCTATTGGCTTGTCACTTCCTGTGGCGGCTCACGCACAGATGTTGCAACCCGGGTTGTGGGAGTTGACCACAAGCAACATGAAGGTCGATGACCAGAATCTACCGGACTTGCAACTGATCCTCGGTCAGCTGCAGAGCCAGATGACCCCGGAACAGCGCGCGCAACTGGAGAAGCAGGGCATCACCATGGGCGGCAAAGGGATTCGGGCTTGCCTGACGCCGCAACAAGTGCAGACCGACGACATTCCACTGACGGACCCGCAGTCGGGCTGCAAACAGGAAGTCACTGACCGCACCGGCAACCAGTGGAAGTTCCGTTTCAGCTGTCCGAAAGCGCAGGGGGCCGGAGTTGCCACGTTCCTCAGTGACCGCGAGTTCACGACCAAGGTCAACGGCACCTTCAATGCCACTGGCATCCAGCAAAAGGGTAGTCTGGAAAGCCGCGCCGTGTGGCTGGGGCAGGATTGCGGAACGGTCAAGCCGAGAGCCTAAGCTCTTCGCCGTGGCACCCGCTTCCAGCATGATCATGTGGGGGCGGGACTGATTGATCTACTGAAACGCCTCCCGGTTCCACCGGCTTTCGGCGACCGCATCGTGGGCGTGAAGGCTTTCGGCGTGGACCACGCGAATGTGGAAGGCGGCGATATCGGCGCTGCGTTTCAGGGCGACGTTCAGACGTCGCGCGGCGTCTTCGCAAAACATCAGATTCTGACCATTGGCCAAAGCAAAAGCCTGTTCATCGGCGCGCTTTACTGCGGTTTGTACAGCGGTGCCGAGTGCCGCTTCAGCCTCGTTGATGAGTGCAATCAGCGGCAGGTCATCCACCTGATTGTCCAGACGCAAGCACAAATGTGCGGTGCTGCGTTGACTATGGGGCGTCGCAATGATGCCTTTTGGCGAACCAAGCCAGGCTAAGACTTCTGCGTGGTGCAGTGACTTGTTGGCAAAGTCATCGACGAATTGCTGCTGAATCAACTGTCGGGACAATGCCGCTGAGCAGGGACAAGTCGAGGAATAAGCAACCTCTATTTTTAGTTCCACGTGGAACATCGCATTTTTCAAACTCACTTCAATGCTCACTGGATAAGTTTTCCATCCTGCCAGCGGGCTTATTAGCGCCGGCCTTTTGAGCAGTAAATCGGCGTGAATTTTTAAATAAGCGCTGTGGGACAGTCCTTCATGACTGTCGAGAAAACTTTGCAGGACTCGTCGTAGCAGCGTCGGCGTCAGGTTTTCCTGCTCAAGCATTTCCAGCGCCAGATACAAACGTGACATATGGATCCCGCGAGCCTCTTCATCGTCGAGGCTCACACCCGCGTCTGCTGTTGCACTGAGCCGTTGGCCATCAAGCAGAACAGGGAGGGCAATGCCGCACATACCCACCCAGTCGAGTGGCAAGGCTTGGCGAGAGGCTTGCACGGCGATATCCGGCAAAGTGAGCGCGTTCATCGGCGGGTCCATCGTGAGAGTCTGGAGAAAAGTGGCTTGAATGTGTTGTTATACTATAACATCAATCAAGCCCGCCTCTGCAATCGGGCGCCCCATTGAGGAATTGCTGATGCCCAATCGTCTCCCCGTGACCGTTCTGTCGGGCTTTCTCGGCGCCGGAAAAAGTACGTTGCTCAACTACGTCCTGCGTAATCGCGACAACCTGCGGGTCGCCGTGATCGTCAACGATATGAGTGAAATCAACATCGATGGCAGTGAAGTCCAGCGGGATGTCAGCCTGAATCGAGCAGAAGAAAAGCTCATCGAAATGAGCAACGGCTGCATTTGCTGCACTTTGCGCGAAGACTTGCTCGAAGAAGTCAGCAAGCTCGCCAGGGACGGACGTTTTGACTACCTGTTGATCGAATCCACGGGCATCTCCGAGCCGCTGCCCGTGGCGGAAACCTTCACCTTTCGTGATGAAGAAGGGCAAAGCCTGGCTGACCTCGCACGCCTCGATACCCTGGTCACCGTGGTGGATGGCGTGAACTTTCTGCTCGATTATCAGGCCGCCGAAAGCCTCAGCACACGCGGTGAAACGCTGGACGAAGAGGACGACCGTTCGATCACTGATCTATTGATCGAACAGGTCGAGTTCGCCGACGTCATCTTGATCAGCAAGATCGATTTGATCAGCAGCCGCGAGCGCCAGGAGTTGATCGCGATTCTTCAACGCCTCAACGCACAAGCAGACATTATTCCTATGGTCATGGGCGTCGTGCCCCTGGAAAAAATCCTGAATACCGGGCGCTTTGACTTTGATAAGGCTGCTCAGGCCCCTGGCTGGTTACAGGAAATGCGTGGCGAGCACATACCGGAAACCGATGAATACGGCATCGCCTCGACCGCTTACCGAGCCCGTCGTCCGTTTCATCCGCAGCGCTTTTTCAGCTTCATCGACCGCCCCTGGGTGAATGGAAAGCTGCTGCGTTCCAAAGGTTTTTTCTGGCTGGCCAACAAGCGCATGGACGCTGGCAGCTGGTCCCAGGCGGGTGGCTTGATGCGCCATGGCTTCGCCGGGCGTTGGTGGCGTTTTGTGCCGAAAAGCCAATGGCCGCAGGATGAAGAAAGCACGGCCGGGATCATGCAGAACTGGACTGCCGCCACCGGCGATTGCCGCCAGGAATTGGTGTTCATCGGCCAGAACATAGACTTCGCCCAGCTCACCGCCGAACTCGACGATTGCCTGCTGACGGATGCGGAAATGGCATTGGGGGCCGAGGGCTGGCGATTGCTGTCAGATCCGTTTGGGCCCTGGCATGAAGGGGAAGTGGCCTGATGCGGGTGCCGAATCTGAAACAGCGCTCTGTCGTTCATCCCGTTCAGGGAGAGACGCTGCAAACGTTAACCCGTATCCTCGATGACGATGTAAACCTCGCCATTTGGCAGCGCCAACTTCCGGTACAGATCGTCGATTTCGGCCGGTTGCTACTGTCCCTGAACAAGCCGTTGGCCGAGTCGCTGGCCCTGGAGCTGCCCAGCGATGTCACCGAACCCGATCTTCAGGGGTTGGCCTCAGGTTTCAGTGATCTGGAAGGCTATGAGGGCTTCATTGCCGACGTGTCCTGGCTGGTCAGCGCATTCGCCTGCCTTCTGGGCGCCAAACGCGTCGGCCTGCGTTTGCGGGCGCTGGACAGGGCCATGTGCCCGCGTTTCCACGTCGATCATGTGCCGGTGCGGTTGATCACTACGTATTCTGGTATCGGCAGTCAGTGGCTGCGAGAGGGCGTTATGGATCGTCGCCAATTGGGCAAGCCTGAGGCCGAGCCTCTACAGGATTCGATGATCGAGCAAATCGACAGTGGGGACGTGGCTCTGTTCAAAGGCGAGAGATGGCATGGCAACGAAGGTTTTGGCCTGATCCACCGCTCGCCCCAACCTGCAGCGGGTGAGCGTCGCTTGATCCTGACACTCGATTGGCTCGCATAACAGCTCAAGGTTTGAGCCAGTTGCCTTGACTCTGCGTTTCGCAAAACGGCTTCAAATACGCCGCGTCGGTGGCCACACCGTAATAGTGAATGTCCTGCCGGTAAGGCATATTGGCGACTTGAGCGTTGCTGCAGACTCCGAACGCGCCGGTTGGGCACTGGCCAACGTACTGCACGTCGACGGTCTGCCCGGCCAGATTGGGCTGGCAGAAGCCGTCGGCGAAGAGCTTTTCCGGGATGTTGCGGTTTTGCTGGCAGACTTTCACGTCCAATCTTGCGGCTGTGGTATGTACCACGCAAGCCTGGGCGAGCACCTCGCCGGAACACAGCGCCAAGAGTAATGAAAATCCCATTAACCGCATTTTTTACCTCCTCAGAAAACGCCGACCATGTTGCAGAACATTCCTACGCACGTCATTGCGGGCCCACTGGGCGCTGGCAAAACCAGTCTGATCAAGCACCTGTTGACGCAGCGGCCGGTCGGCGAACGCTGGGCGGTGCTGATCAACGAATTCGGCCAGATCGGCTTGGATGCTGCGTTGCTGACGCAGGATGCCGATGGTATCGCACTGGGTGAAGTGGCCGGCGGCTGTTTGTGTTGCGTCAATGGCGCACCGTTTCAGATCGGGCTCGGGCGGTTATTGCGCAAGGCAAAGCCGGACCGACTGTTCATCGAGCCGTCAGGTCTGGGGCATCCGGCCCGATTGTTTGAACAGTTGAATGAGGCACCCTGGGTCGGTGTACTGTCGGTACAACCCTGTGTACTGGTCCTGGATGCCCAATCGCTCGCTGCCGGCAAACCGCTTCCTGCGGCGCAACAGGAGACATTGAACAGTGCCGGTTTGTTGGTGTTGAACAAGGCGGAAGGTCTCGACATTGATGATCGCCAACGAATTGCCTCGCAGTTACCTCCTCGTCCGTTGTATTGGACGCAGCAAGCTTTGTTGCCATTGAACGAATTGCCGGGACTCCAGGCCCGGGCCGTAGTGGGTATGGATAACTTCATCATGCCCAAGGGCCTGGCGCAGTTGCAGGCCATCTGGACCAATCCCTCACTGCCGATTTGCTTGAGCCAGGAACAGGAAGGGGGGTGGAGTATCGGTTGGCGTTGGCATCCGAGCCAGACGTTCGATGTGGCGCTCATCGTCCAATGGCTTGAAAGCCTTTGCTGGCGGCGGGCCAAGCTGGTTATCCACAGTGCTGACGGTTGGGTTTCGGCCAATGCGCTGGATAATTCGGAACTGGAATGGAAGCCCAGCGAATGGCGTCAGGATTCACGGATAGAGCTGATTTTCAGCCAGCCGCAGGAGGTTGATTCATTGCAAAGAGTTCTGGCCGACTGCCGATCAGGTTAAGGGCGCCACTTGGTGTGTTCTTGTCGCCACTGGCTCAACTCGATCACCTCGGCGCGGGGCTTCACGACATCGCCGACCGCGGGCGTGTCGTCGAACGGCATCGGGTAGGGCGCCAGTTCGATCTGTGCACTGTGGGCGCCGAATTGGGTGATGGTGCCGTTGTGGCGGGTTTCGCCGGTCACGGTGAATTCAAAGTTGTACACGCGGGCCAGGCGCCGCCGGCCGTTGGCGTCTTTGATGACCGCAATTTTTTTGAGCGCCACGTTGCCGTCCAGCAACTCGATGCCGAGCTTGGCACAATGCTGCTTGACCCGCTCCAGCGCACGCTCGCGCAAGCCGTGGTTGTGCCACAACCACGCACCACCGGTGGCGAGCAGCATCAGCACGAAGATATTTCCGAGAGTCAGCATTAACAGGTTGCTCCAACTAGATGGTGTCAGCTTAACTGCGTCGCCGGTCTGTCGTACAGGCTGCGTTTCGTCGCATACTGCGCGGCTCGAATTTCAATCGTTTGACGGAAAACTCACCGCATGAAACGTACGCCCCATCTGCTCGCCATTCAGTCCCACGTGGTGTTCGGCCACGCTGGCAACAGCGCCGCGGTTTTCCCGATGCAGCGGGTCGGGGTGAATGTCTGGCCGCTCAATACCGTGCAGTTCTCCAACCACACGCAGTACGGCCAGTGGACGGGTGAAGTGCTGTCACCGCATCAAATCCCTGATTTGGTCGAAGGGATTGCGGCGATTGGCGAGTTGGGCAACTGCGATGCGGTGCTGTCCGGTTATCTCGGCAGTGCGGCTCAGGGCCGAGCGATCCTGACGGGTGTGGCGCGGATCAAGTCGGTGAACCCCAAGGCGCTGTATTTGTGCGACCCGGTGATGGGCCACCCCGAGAAAGGCTGTAGCGTGCCGGCCGAAGTCAGCGATTTCCTGCTGGAAGAGGCGGCATCGGTGGCTGACTTCATGTGTCCGAACCAGTTGGAACTGGACAGCTTCTCGGGGCGTAAACCTCGGTCGTTGTTCGATTGCCTGGCCATGGCGCGGGCGCTGTTGGCACGTGGGCCGAAGGCGGTATTGGTCAAGCATTTGGACTATCCGGGCAAACCGGCGGATGGCTTCGAGATGTTACTGGTGACCGCTGAAGGCAACTGGCATCTGCGTCGGCCGCTATTGGCGTTTCCGCGTCAGCCGGTGGGCGTGGGCGACCTGACGTCCGGGTTGTTTCTGGCGCGTGTGTTGTTGGGCGACAGCCTGGTCGCCGCCTTCGAGTTTGCGGCGTCGGCGGTGCATGAAGTGCTGCTGGAGACTCAGGCCTGTGCCAGCTATGAGCTGGAACTGGTGCGGGCGCAGGACCGGATTGCGCATCCGCGGGTGCGATTCGAAGCGACTTCGATCAGCCTTTAATCTTGCGGGGCCCCAATCGCGAACAGGCTCGCTCCCACACTGAATGTGTGAACAACACAGATCAAGTGTAGGAGTGAGCCTGCTCGCGACGGCTATCTAACGCCGGTTACAGATCTCAGGCATCACCCTTGATTTCCTGATAGCGCTTTTCCAGTTCCTGACGAATCTGCCGACGTTGCTGTGCCTGAATGAAGCGGCGTTTTTCTTCGCTGTTATGCGGTTGCAGCGGCGGGACGGCAGCGGGCTTGCGGTTGTCATCCACCGCGACCATGGTGAAAAAGCAGCTATTGGTGTGGCGCACCGAGCGCTCGCGGATGTTCTCGGTCACGACCTTGATGCCCACCTCCATGGAGGTGTTGCCGGTGTAATTGACCGAAGCCAGAAAGGTCACCAGTTCGCCGACATGAATCGGCTCGCGGAAAATCACCTGGTCTACCGACAGGGTCACCACGTAGCGACCGGCATAACGGCTGGCGCATGCATATGCGACTTCGTCGAGGTATTTAAGCAAGGTGCCGCCGTGGACATTGCCAGAGAAGTTGGCCATGTCGGGGGTCATCAATACTGTCATCGACAGTTGTGCGTTTCCGGGTTCCATAGCGTTCTCACGGTTCAAGGCGCAATTTCAGGGGCGCACCTCTGCGGGTGCCTTGTCGGCTTTTTCAAACCAACAGTTATCGGGACGCCGGGCAGTGGGTTGCCGTCACGCCCGGATCGATCTGTTTCCATATATTGCACCGCCTTTGCAGCGCAAGTCGTGGTGTTAACCTCCCAACGTCCCTCTTGAGGAGCCCACGCCATGCATGCCATCAGTTTCATTCAGGATTTGGCAGTGATCATGTTGATCGCGGGCGTGGTGACGGTGCTGTTCCATCGCTTCAAACAGCCGGTGGTGCTGGGCTACATCGTCGCCGGTTTCATCATCGGCCCTCACACACCGCCGTTCGCACTGATTCACGATGAAGAAACCATCAAAACCCTCGCGGAACTCGGGGTGATCTTCCTGATGTTCTGCCTTGGTCTGGAGTTCAGTCTGCGCAAGTTGTTCAAGGTCGGCGCCACGGCGTTTATCGCGGCGTTCCTGGAAATCGTGCTGATGATCTGGATCGGCTACGAGATCGGTCGCTGGTTTGATTGGAACACCATGGACTCGCTGTTCCTCGGTGCGATCCTGGCAATTTCCTCGACCACCATCATCGTCAAGGCGCTCAATGATCTGAAAATGAAAAACGAGCGCTTCGCGCAACTGATCTTTGGTGTGCTGATCGTCGAGGACATCCTTGGTATCGGCATCATCGCGTTGCTGTCGAGCATCGCGGTCAGCGGCACGGTCAGCTCCGGCGAAGTGTTTTCCACGGTCGGCAAGCTTTCGCTGTTCATGATTGTCGCGCTGGTCATCGGGATTTTGCTGGTGCCACGGCTGCTGGCTTACGTGGCCAGGTTTGAAAGCAACGAGATGCTGCTGATCACCGTGCTGGGGCTGTGTTTCGGTTTCTGTCTGCTGGTGGTGAGGCTGGAATACAGCATGGTACTCGGCGCGTTCCTGATTGGCGCGATCATGGCTGAGTCTCGGCAACTGTTGAAAATAGAGCGTTTGATTGAACCGGTTCGAGATCTTTTCAGCGCAATCTTTTTCGTTGCCATCGGCCTGATGCTGGATCCGATGATCCTGCTGCAATATGCCTGGCCGATTGCCGTGATCACGGTGGCGGTGGTGCTCGGCAAGATGCTGTCATGCGGTCTTGGCGCCTTTATCGCCGGCAATGATGGACGGACCTCATTGCGTGTGGGGATGGGCCTTTCGCAGATCGGCGAGTTTTCTTTCATCATCGCTGCGTTGGGCATGACGCTGCAGGTTACCAGCAACTTCCTTTATCCGGTCGCCGTGGCTGTTTCGGTGATTACCACGCTGCTGACGCCGTACTTGATCCGTGCGGCCGATCCGCTGTCGATCAAGCTTGCCGGCGTGATGCCGCAACGACTGGGCAGGGTTTTGGGAATGTACGGCGAATGGTTACGCAGTATTCAACCGCAAGGCGAGGGGGCGCTGCTGGCGTCGATGATTCGGCGGATTTTGTTGCAGGTGGGGGTCAATCTGGCGTTGGTCATTGCGATTTTTTTCTCGGGCGCGTATTTCGCCGGGCGTATGTCCGCCTGGCTGCAAGGCTGGATCATCGATCCGAGTTGGCAGAAAGCATTGATTTGGGGTGGGGCGCTGCTGGTGTCACTGCCGTTCCTGATCGCCGCCTACCGCAAGCTCAAGGCGCTGTCGTTGCTATTGGCAGAGATGGGCGTGAAGCCGGAGATGGCTGGCCGTCACACGCAGCGAGTACGTCGGGTGATCGCCGAAGTGATTCCGATCCTCTCGCTGCTGGTGATTTTCCTGCTACTGGCAGCCCTGTCGGCCAGTATTCTGCCCACCAGCAAGCTGCTGGTATTGATCATCGTGGTCGCTGCCGCTGTCGCGGCCTTGCTCTGGCGCTGGTTCATCCGCGTGCATACGCGGATGCAGGTGGCCTTGCTCGAAACCCTGGATAACCACAACGATGCATCTGGTCACTGACATTGCGCTTGTAGCAGCTGGCACAGCCTGCTGCTACAACCGTCCAGGCGTCTCAGCTTTCCAGCCAAACGTCCCGCGCCCAGTGCCACACCGATTCCCAGGTTTCTTCGGCGAGCAATTCTTCCTCGGCCAACCACAACACCACGGTGCCGTCTTCTTCGACCAGGTAGTAGTTGTCACCGTCCTGGCAGATCGGGATCATGCCGCGATCAACGCCAGCATCCCAGGCGTTTGCGGCAACGTCAGGCAAGTAGGTGTGGGATTGCGGGTCGGTGACGGTCACCGGCTCCAAGCTGCCGTAGACCACGTCGCTGACGGTCAGCAAAAATTCTCTGAAGACGAACGGAATGTCGATGAACAGTTGCTCTTCGATTTCCACGATCTGATCTTCATCAGGCAGTTCCAAGGGGACCGGTACCGGTTCGTTGGCTTCACGCAGTTGTTCAATGATTTCTTCCACGTCCGGGATCCTCTTGCTTGATGGCGCGGTTTAGTTGGGGCGGTTTATACAGTAGCTCGCTATAGATGCAACCGCGAAATAGAAAACCCCAGCCGAGGCTGGGGTTTTTTTTACTACAGCATGCTTAACGCAAGAGGGATCAGCCGTTCTGGCGGATACCGGCCACCAGCCAAGGCTGGTTTTCGCCCTGTGGACGTTCCATGTTCCAGCTTTCGCTGAACACTTCGCCCTGGTCGAAACGGGAGGACTTCGACACACCGCTGAAGGTCAGGGTAGCGATGGTCTTGTCGGCACGATCATCTACGCCGTCCAGTTGGACATTGAGGTTATCAATGTAGGTGGACTGGAAGCCGTCGCCCAGGTCAGCGCGTTCGCGCTTGAGGAACTCGAGAAGCTGCGGGGTCACGAACTCCGCGATCTTGTCCATTTCGTTAGCGTCCCAGTGTTGCTGCAGAGACTGGAAGTGGTTGCGGGCCGCTTCAATGAAGTTCTTTTCATTGAACCAGGCCGGGGCATTGATTACCGGACGAGCGGCAACCGGCGCAGCCGAACCGCCGAAGATCGAACCGCCCGCAGGCTGGTTCTGGAACACTTCACGCTGCATCGGCGCGTGGCCAGCCGGAGCCAAATGCTCCTGCTGCTTGCGACGACGGGCGGCGATGAAGCGGAAGACCAGGAAGGCAATGACCGCCATGATCAGGATGTCGAAGATCTGCATACCCTGGAAACCATCGCCCATGAACATGGAGGCCAGCAGGCCACCGGCAGCGATACCGGCCAGAGGGCCGAGCCAGCGCGAAGCACCGCCAGCCTTGGCTGCGGCGCCAGCAGCACCGGCCGCGCCTGCAGTGGCAGCAGCGCCACCGGCAGCAGAAGAAGGAGCCATTTGGCTAGTCTGGTGAGTCGGCGCAGCGCCGGAGCTCTTGCCGCCACCAAAGCGCTTGGCGGCATTGGCGTCGAGACTCATCGTCAGGCCAATGCACAACGCCATGGCGATGCTAAGAAAACGTTTCATAAGGGTAATCCCATTTTGTGGATGCACGCGCGCCATGTTGCACAGCTGAAGTGTTACTGGCTAGCGGCAGAGTGTTTCGGGCTTTTGCCTGACAGGTTGCGTTCAGCTTCAGTCAGCGCAATAAGGCCTGTTAACTTTGGTCTGTAGGACGAGTGGATAAGTTCTGTAGGAAGGGCGCCCAGGGGAACTTCGCGATCAAACTGTGGGAGCGAGCCTGCTCGCGATAGACGCAACGCGGAGTAACAGAAACACCGCGTCATCGTTCATCGCGAGCAGGCTCGCTCCCACAGAAATGCTCCCTGAAGGTGGCCTTTAGATCGCTTCGAGCTTCGCGTAACCGAGCATCAGCCACTTGCTGCCTTCGCTGAAGTTCACCTGCACTCGCGCCTGAGCACCCGCGCCTTCGAAATTCAGGATCACGCCGTCGCCGAACACTGAATGCCGCACGGTCTGGCCGAGGCTGAACCCGGTGTCCGGGATCTCGCTGCCGCCGAACAGGCTACTGGAGCTCTGTTGCTGACCGCCACCGAATGGACGGCTGACGCTGTTGGACAGTCGCACTTCCTGAATCAGGCCTTTCGGCACTTCCCGTACGAAACGCGACACTTTGTTGTAGGTTTCGCTGCCGTACAGGCGTCGTGTCTCAGCGTAGGTCATCACCAGATTGTGCATGGCACGGGTAATGCCGACGTAGGCCAGGCGGCGTTCTTCCTCAAGACGGCCAGGCTCTTCCAGGCTCATCTTGTGCGGGAACAGACCTTCTTCCATGCCCACCAGGAACACGTAAGGGAATTCCAGGCCCTTGGCGCTGTGCAAGGTCATCAGCTGAATGCTGTCTTCGTGCTCCTCGGCCTGAGTATCGCCGGCTTCCAGCGATGCATGGCCAAGGAACGCCGCCAGCGGCGTCAGGTCTTCATCTTCTTCAGCGTTTTCGAAGTTGCGCGCGGCGCTGACCAGTTCCTCAAGGTTTTCTACCCGAGCCTGGCCTTTTTCGCCTTTTTCCGCCTGGTGATAGGCAATCAGCCCTGATTGCTCGATGACCGTCTGGGTCATCAGGTGCAGGGGCATTTCCATGCACTTGGCGGAAAGATTCTCGATCAGCTCGATAAAGGCGCCGAGCGCGCCAGCAGCGCGACCGGTCAGGCCTTTATTAGCCACCAGCAGACGCATGGCTTCCCACATCGACACATCGCTGTGACGCGCGTGGTCGCGAATGGCTTCGACGGTTTTCTCACCAATGCCACGGGCTGGGACGTTGATCACCCGCTCCAGCGCCGCATCGTTGCCACGGCCCTCCAGCAGACGCAGATAAGCCATGGCGTTCTTGATTTCTGCACGCTCGAAGAAGCGCTGGCCGCCATAGATGCGGTACGGAATACGCTCGCGTAGCAAAGCTTCTTCCAAAACGCGCGATTGGGCGTTGGATCGGTACAAAATCGCGATATCGCTGCGGGCCAAGCCGGTTTTCAGCGCGCTTTCGATGGTTTCCACCACGTAGCGTGCTTCATCGTGTTCGTTGAATGCGGCGTACAGGTTGATCGCTTCGCCTTCGCCGCCATCGGTCCACAGTTCTTTGCCCATGCGTCCGGTATTGTTGGCGATCAGGGCGTTGGCGGCCTTGAGAATCCCGGCCGTGGAGCGGTAGTTCTGCTCCAGACGAATAGTCTCGGCATCCGGGAAGTCGTCGGAGTACTGATAGATGTTCTCGATTTTCGCGCCACGCCAGCCGTAGATCGACTGATCATCGTCGCCCACCACCATCAGGCTGTCTCCGCCCTTGGCCAGCAGACGCAACCAGGCGTACTGCACGGCGTTGGTGTCCTGGAACTCGTCGACCAGAATGTGGCGGAAGCGTTTTTGGTAATGGGCCAGCAAGCCCGGATGATCGCGCCACAAATCGAGGGCACGCAGCAGCAATTCGGAGAAGTCGATCACGCCAGCGCGCAGGCATGCGGCCTCGTAGGCCTCATAAATGCTGCGCATGGTCGCCAGGAACAGGTCGCCACTGGCTTGAATATGTTGCGGGCGCAGACCTTCGTCTTTTTGCCCGTTGATGAACCACTGGGCCTGCCGTGCCGGCCAGCGCTGCTCGTCCAGTCCCAGCTCGCGGATCACCCGCTTGACCAGCCGTTGCTGATCATCGCTGTCGAGAATCTGAAAAGTCTGGCTCAGCCCCGCTTCCTGCCAGTGCGCCCGCAGCAAGCGGTGCGCCAGGCCGTGGAAGGTGCCGACCCACATGCCGGCCGGGTTGAGACCCATCAGCTGCTCGATGCGCTGACGCATCTCGGCCGCAGCCTTGTTGGTGAAGGTCACCGACAGGATGGAGTGGGGCGAGGCGTTTTCGACCTGGATCAACCAGGCGATACGGTGCACCAGCACTCGGGTTTTACCGGAACCAGCACCGGCCAGGACCAACTGACGACCCACGCGGGCGGCTACGGCCTGGCGTTGGGCATCGTTGAGTGAGTTCAGCAGAAGGGAGAGATCATCGCGCATCGGGGCATTCTAGGGTGCGCCGACACACCGGGCAAACCGAGCTTTGCATTAGCCGATGAAAGATCCACGAAGGACGACCGGTCAGTCACTGGCCGCAGGCGTTGGCGGGCCGCGCTCCCACGGTTTTGGAGGGGCGGGGGCGGCCTGAAATATTGTCGAATTTATGATCCGGGGCAGTTTGGTAAGGGCATTGGCTTGTGTATGCTCCGTCGACGTTTCGGGCTCATGCTCATCATTATAAGAACAAGAACATTGCCTATGACCCTCAGCACCGACCTGTCGGGCCCCACTGTGGAGCCTCGGGTTATCCGCAAACAGTACGCCATGGAAATGGCGGTAGAACGCACGCGCCTGCTTTATCAGGGCTCGCTGCTGCCCACGTTATTCATGTTGATCAATGGCCTGGTCTGCGCCCGTTTGCTCTGGAATCCGCAGCGCCATTTCCTGGTCAGCGTCTGGCTGGTGTGGCTGTTGTCGCTGGTGGCGTTACGGGTTATTCAAGTCGCGGCCTTTGATTCGGCGATTCCTGACCGACAGGCGCATCCAATCTGGCGCCGTATGTTTTTGCTGGGCTCCGGCCTCACCGGCCTGACGCTGGCCGGCGCCGGTATTGCGTTGGTGCCCGCCGACAATTTCATTCAGCAAGCGTGGGTGTTCGGCCTGATTGGCGCCGCCGCTCTTTCCGCCAGCGTTGCGTATGCGGTCAGCCTGCCAGCGTTTCTGTCCTTTACCTTGCCCTGCCTGTTGCCGGCCATCCTCTATTTATTCTGGGGCGGCGACGCACAGGGTCAAGGCTGGGGTTGGTTCGGATTGATTTTGTTGGGCGCACTGAGTGTGATTGCCTGGCAGATCAACCGCCTGATCGACCGCGGTTTGTTGCGCCGCTTCCAGAATCAGGCATTGATCGAGCACTTGCAGCAATCGCAAAACCGTAGCGATCAACTCAACCACGAACTGGCCCAGGAAATCGACCAGCGTCGCTGCGCCGAAGACCTACTGCGTGAAGCCCAGGTCGAACTGGAAAACCGTGTTGCGCAACGCAGCCTGGAGCTGGACGCCGCGAACCAGGCCCTGAGCAAAAGTGAAGCGCGGCTGGCGTTGGCGTTGAATGCCAGCGAACTCGGGCTTTGGGACTGGAATCTGCAAACCGATGAAGTCCATCACACGCAGATCCAGGAATTGTTCGGCCTGGCGCCGGAGTACGTGACGGCCATGCTTCGTCACCTCAAGCCGCGTCTGCACCCGGAAGACGTGCCGGTGCTGAAGATAGCACTGGTCGAGCATTTGAAAGGCCGCAGCGAGGACTACCAGGTCGAGTACCGCGTGCGGCATGGCGACGGCCACTGGGTCTGGATCGAGGATCGTGGTCGGGCCGTTGAGCACAGCAAAAATGGTCGGGTGATCCGCATGGTCGGCACCCGTCGTGACATCAGCGCAACCAAGCGACAGGAAGAACAACGCCAACTGGCGGCGACCGTCTTTGAAGCCGCCAGCGAAGGCATCGTAATTTTCGACCCCGATTACGCCTTGATGGCGGTCAATCAGGCCTTCAGCCGAGTCACCGGCTATGACATCGACGACATGCTTGGCCGTAATGTCGTCGAGTTACCGTGCAGTCGCGATGCGCGTCGACACTACGGTGCAATCCATCAGGCGCTGGAGCAGCACGGGACCTGGCAGGGCGAGTTGGTGGAAACCCGTAAAAACGGTGAGCTCTATCCACAATGGCTGCAGTTGAATGCAGTGCGCGATACGAGGGGGAACGTCAGTCATATTGTCGGCTTCTTCGCGGATTTGTCGGCCCGTCGCGAATCCGAAGAGCGCATGCGTTATCTGACCCACTACGACGAACTGACAGGCCTGGCGAACCGCTCCTTGTTCCGTGAACGGCTACGCGAAGCCCATCAGCGGGTGCGTCAGGGCGGGCGTAGCCTGGCATTGCTGCACATCAATCTGGACCGCTTCAAATTACTCAATGACAGCCTGGGTCATGACGTGGCCGACCAACTGTTGCAGAAAATGTCCCGGCGCCTGGTCAACGCGCTGCCAGAGGCCGATACGATCGCAAGGCTGTCCGGGGATGAATTTGCGGTGCTGTTCGATGCCTATGGCAACCTGTCGAGCCTGGCGCGCGTGGCGACGCGGTTGTCGAGCAAGCTGCGTTTGCCGGTCACTGTTGATGGACATGAACTGGTGGTCAGTGCGTCCATGGGCATCAGCATGTTGCCGGACAACGCGCGGGAAATTACCGCGTTGGTCAGCCAGTCGAACATAGCCATGCAACACGCCAAACACTTGGGTGGCGATAACTTCCAGTTTTATACCGAAAGCCTGCAAGCCAGCACCCTTGAGCGTTTACAGCTGGAAAACCAGCTGCGTAAAGCCATAGAAGAACACCAGCTGACAGTCTTTTACCAACCCAAACTCTGTCTCGCCACAGGCCGGTTGAATGCCGCCGAAGCGCTGGTGCGCTGGGATCATCCGACCATGGGCCGGGTGCCGCCGGGAGACTTTATCGGTCTGGCCGAGGAAACCGGCCTGATCGGCCCGATCGGCGAATTTGTATTGCGTCAGGCCTGTTGGCAGGCCTGCGAGTGGCAGCGGCAGGGGCTTGAACCGATTCGGGTGTCGGTCAACCTGTCGGTGCATCAATTGCGCCAAGGCAAGCTGGTCAGCCTGGTGCGCCAGGTACTGGAAGAAACCGGCCTGGCGCCGCACTACCTGGAGCTGGAACTCACCGAAAGCCAGTTGCTGGACAGTGTCGAGCACATCATCGCGACCTTCCAGCAGCTGCGAGATCTCGGCGTGAAACTGGCGATCGATGATTTCGGCACTGGGTATTCGTCC
The DNA here is from genome assembly GCF_031456105.1 of Pseudomonas sp. BE134. NCBI lineage: Bacteria > Pseudomonadati > Pseudomonadota > Gammaproteobacteria > Pseudomonadales > Pseudomonadaceae > Pseudomonas > Pseudomonas sp. BE134. The sequence continues at coordinate 195,730 of NZ_JAVDUA010000005.1, forward strand.
CTGAGCTACCTCAAACGTATCCCGGTGGACTACGTGAAGATCGATCAGACATTTATTCGTGGTCTGGGGGAGGGCAGCGAGGATGCGGCGATTACCCGGGCGATTATTGCGATGGCCCATGGTTTGTCGTTGAAGGTGGTAGCCGAAGGGGTGGAGCGGCAGGAGCAGCTGGCGTTTTTGAAAGTCGAACGCTGCGATGAAGTGCAGGGCTATTTGATCAGTCGTCCGGTCGAAGCCAGCGATCTGGCGGAGCTGTTACGTAAGGACGCAAACCCCTTATAAGTGCTACATGGAGCGCATGCGGCGTGAAATGGGGACATCGAGTTACGCATTGAGCAGGCAAAAAGCGAATTCTTGTAGTATAACTACAAGCTTGCTACATCCCCGGCTACTGCCAATAACAAAGAGTCCAGCCCTTTGAATCTGCTGCAACACATCGCCCAGTCACGCCACCTCTTACGCAAGTCGGAGCTCAAGGTCGCCGACCACGTGCTGCTTGACCCGGCGGCGGTGATGCACAGCTCCATGGCCGACCTGGCCCACAGCGTCGGCATCAGCGAGCCGACCATCGTGCGCTTTTGCCGCGCCATTGGTTGCTCCGGTTTTCAGGATTTGAAACTCAAGCTGGCGCAGAGCCTGGCGGCTGGTGCGAGCTTTGGCCAGTTTGCGATCCATGAAGACGACTCCGTTGCCGATTACAGCCTGAAAATTTTCGACACCACCCTGCATACCTTGATGGAAGTTCGAGAGAAGCTCGATCCGATTGAGTTGCAGCGGGCGGTTTCGCTCATGTCCCAGGCCCAGCGCGTCGAGTTCTATGGCTTTGGTGCATCGGGCGCCGTGGCCGCCGATGCCCAGCACAAATTCTTTCGTTTGCTGCTCACCGCGGCGGCGTACTCCGACCCGCACATGCAGGCGATGTCGGCAGTGACGTTGAAGCCGAGTGACGTGGCAATCTGTATTTCCCAGTCCGGGCGTTCCAAGGATCTGCTGATCACGGCCAACCTGGTGCGTGAAAGTGGTGCTTCGCTGATCACCTTGTGCCCGAGCCAGACGCCGCTGGCTGAGCTGTCGACCGTCAACCTGGCAATCGATGTGCATGAAGACACCGAAATCTACACCCCGCTGACCTCGCGAATCGCGCACCTGGTGGTGATCGACGTGCTGGCGATGGGCGTGGCCATGGCGCGCGGGCCGAGCCTGGTCAACCACCTCAAGAGCGTCAAACGCAGCCTTCGCAGCTTGCGACTGTCGCCCAAGTCGGTGAAAGCGCTGGACGACTAAAGTCTTCGTAAGGTCGTTCCGACCTTAATCGTCGGAACGCCGCCCGGACCAGGTTCGCTCCCACATTTGATCGACGGTGTTGCACAAATAGTGTGTGCACCAATGACCCCTGTGGGAGCGAGCCTGCTCGCGATGGCGTCTTCACATTCGCCACTTCTATGCCAGTGTTCACACCTCTGTAACCCACCCGCCGCCAAACCGTCATCCCTTGCGCCTATCTTGAAACTCCCGTAATCGCATTGGGAGACTCGAAATGGCCCAGCCCTACGAAGAACGCAACAGCGCCGCCAAAACCCGTCGTCAGCAAGAAGATCAGCGCCGCATGGAATTTCGCCGCGCCATCGAAGATCGTTGCGAACGCCGCCAACTGCTGGCAGAGATCGGTGATTTCCCTGATCTGGAGCTCAATTACTGGCACGCAGCGCCGGTAACTTCGCGTCGAAACGCTCAACCAGCGCGCTGATCTGCACCCGCTCGCTGCGGATAAACGCAAGGAATGCGTGGGCCACCGGTGACAGTCGCTTTGCTTTGGCCTGCACCAGGCACCAACTGCGGTACAGCGGCAGCTCTTCGACCGGCAACTCGATCAAACCGCCGGTCGCCAGCTCGAGGTTCAGGGCGTGGCGCGTCAACAGCGCTACGCCCAGACCCGCCAACACACATTCACGTTGAGCTTCGGCTGACGAGACCTCCTGGGTCTGGTTGAAGTGCACACGCTTTTCCTTGAAATATTCATCGCACGCCATTCGCGTCCCGGAACCCGGCTCGCGCAGCAGAAGGGTGTAGGGCTCAAGGTCCTGCAAGCGCAGAGGTCCCATGTGGCACAACGGATGATCCGGTGGCGCCACCGCGACAATCGGGTTATTGAGGAAGGGCAGGAACTCCAGCCCCATGTCCTGCGGCACCATCGACATGATCACCAGGTCATCGCGGTTGTCTGACAGGCGTCGAATTACTTGCCCCCGATTGACGACGGTCAGTTGCAGGTTAACTTCGGGGTGCTGGCGTTTGAAGGCGGCAAACAGGTGCGGGACGAAATACTTGGCGCTGGATTCCACCGCCAGTTTCAGCTGTCCTTGCAGCGATCCCTGCATGTCCGAAAGCTGCATATCGAGGTTTTCCAGGCGGCCGAAAATATCCCGACTGGCTCTTTGGAGTGCTTCGGCAGCTTCTGTCATGTAGAGTTTTTTGCCGACATAATCGAACAAGGGTTGGCCAACCAGCTCCTCGAGTTGACGAATCTGTAAGCTGACGGCTGGTTGTGTGAGTGACATTTCGTCGGCTGCTCGGCTGTAGGATCTTAAATCACAGACTTCATTGAAAATCTGCAATTGACGCAATGTCATACGCATCAATGACTTACGCATATTGTATCGCTCCCGCCGCTGTCTGATTCATCAACTATAAGTCTTTACTTATGCCTGACCCAATTATTATTCATTTTTGTTAATCCCTTGTGGGGGCTAGTGTGGCACTGCGACTGAATTGAAACATTTGGTCACGCGTCGACCTGGTCTAGCAGGTCGTGGGTACCACCGGCTCAAGGGAACCTCCAAAAGTGATAAAAAAGATCCTGATCGCCAACCGTGGTGAGATTGCCGTACGAATCGTACGTGCCTGCGCCGAGATGGGCATTCGCTCGGTCGCGATCTATTCCGACGCTGACCGTCATGCGCTGCATGTGAAGCGTGCGGACGAGGCCCACAGCATTGGTGCCGAGCCACTGGCCGGCTACCTGAACCCGCGCAAGCTGGTGAACCTGGCGGTGGAAACCGGTTGCGATGCATTGCACCCAGGTTACGGCTTCCTTTCGGAAAACGCCGAGCTGGCAGACATCTGCGCGGAACGCGGCATCAAATTCATTGGTCCATCGGCTGAAGTCATTCGCCGCATGGGCGACAAGACCGAAGCGCGCCGCAGCATGATCAAGGCCGGCGTGCCGGTGACTCCGGGTACTGAAGGCAACGTCGCGGGCATCGAAGAAGCCCTGATCGAAGGCGACCGCATTGGTTACCCGGTCATGCTCAAGGCCACTTCCGGTGGTGGCGGTCGCGGTATCCGTCGTTGCAACAGCCGCGAAGAACTCGAACAAGCGTTCCCACGCGTGATCTCTGAAGCCACCAAGGCTTTCGGTTCGGCGGAAGTGTTCCTGGAAAAATGCATCGTCAATCCAAAGCACATCGAAGCGCAGATTCTCGGCGACAGCTTCGGCAACGTGGTGCACCTGTTCGAGCGTGATTGCTCGATCCAGCGTCGCAACCAGAAACTGATCGAAATCGCCCCGAGCCCGCAACTGACCCCGGAACAGCGCGCCTACATCGGCGACCTGTCGGTGCGTGCAGCCAAGGCCGTGGGTTACGAGAACGCCGGTACCGTGGAGTTCCTGCTCGCCGAGGGCGAGGTGTACTTCATGGAGATGAACACCCGGGTGCAGGTGGAACACACCATCACCGAAGAAATCACCGGCATCGACATCGTGCGTGAGCAGATCCGCATCGCGTCAGGCCTGCCACTTTCGGTGAAACAGGAAGACATCCAGCACCGCGGTTTCGCGCTGCAGTTCCGGATCAACGCCGAAGACCCGAAAAACAACTTCCTGCCGAGCTTCGGCAAGATCACCCGTTACTACGCGCCCGGCGGTCCCGGTGTGCGGACGGACACTGCGATCTACACCGGTTACACCATTCCACCGTTCTACGACTCCATGTGCCTGAAACTGGTGGTGTGGGCGCTGACCTGGGAAGAAGCGATGGACCGTGGCTTGCGTGCCCTCGACGACATGCGTCTGCAAGGGGTCAAGACCACTGCCGCGTACTACCAGGAAATCCTGCGTAACCCGGAATTCCGTAGCGGCCAGTTCAATACCAGCTTCGTTGAAAGCCACCCTGAACTGACCAACTACTCGATCAAGCGCAAACCCGAAGAGCTGGCCCTGGCCATCGCCGCCGCCATCGCCGCCCACGCAGGCCTGTGAGGAATATAACAATGAGCAAACAAATCCACGTTACCGACACAATCCTGCGCGACGCCCACCAATCGCTGCTCGCCACCCGCATGCGCACCGAAGACATGCTGCCGATCTGCGACAAGCTCGACAAAGTCGGCTACTGGTCGCTGGAGTGCTGGGGCGGCGCGACCTTCGACGCCTGCGTACGCTTCCTGAAAGAAGACCCGTGGGAGCGTCTGCGCCAGCTGCGTGCGGCACTGCCTAACACGCGTCTGCAAATGCTGCTGCGTGGCCAGAACCTGCTGGGCTACCGCCATTACAGCGACGACGTGGTCAAGGCCTTCGTCGCCAAGGCCGCCGTCAACGGCATCGACGTGTTCCGTATCTTCGATGCGATGAACGACGTGCGCAACCTGCGCGTGGCCATCGAAGCTGTGAAAGCGGCGGGCAAACATGCCCAAGGCACCATCGCTTACACCACCAGCCCGGTGCACACCATCGAGGCCTTCGTGAACCAGGCCAAGCAAATGGAAGCCATGGGTTGCGACTCGGTGGCGATCAAGGACATGGCCGGTCTGCTGACGCCATACGCCACTGGCGAACTGGTCAAGGCATTGAAATCCGAGCAGTCGCTGCCCGTGTTCATCCACTCGCACGACACCGCTGGTCTGGCCGCGATGTGCCAAATGAAGGCCATCGAAAACGGTGCCGATCACATCGATACCGCGATCTCCAGCTTCGCCTGGGGCACCAGCCATCCTGGCACCGAGTCGATGGTCGCCGCCCTTAAAGGCAGCGAGTTCGACACCGGCCTGAACCTGGAGCTGCTGCAAGAGATCGGTCTGTACTTCTACGCCGTGCGCAAGAAGTACCACCAGTTCGAAAGCGAATTCACCGCGGTCGATACCCGTGTTCAAGTCAACCAGGTACCAGGCGGGATGATCTCCAACCTGGCCAACCAGTTGAAAGAGCAGGGCGCACTGAACCGCATGAGTGAAGTGCTGGCCGAAATCCCGCGTGTTCGTGAAGACCTCGGCTTCCCGCCGCTGGTAACGCCGACCTCGCAAATCGTCGGCACCCAAGCGTTCTTCAACGTGCTGGCCGGTGAGCGCTACAAGACCATCACCAACGAAGTGAAGCTCTACCTGCAAGGCGGCTACGGCAAGGCGCCGGGCACCGTGAACGAGCAACTGCGTCGCCAGGCAATCGGCAGCGAAGAAGTGATCGACGTGCGTCCAGCTGATCTGCTCAAGCCGGAAATGACCAAGCTGCGTGCTGAAATTGGCGCCGTGGCCAAGTCCGAAGAAGACGTGCTGACCTATGCGATGTTCCCGGACATCGGCCGCAAGTTCCTCGAAGAACGCGCTGCCGGCACCCTGACGCCTGAAGTGCTGCTGCCGATTCCCGAGGCTGGCGGCGTGGCCTCGGCCGGTGGCGAAGGCGTGCCGACCGAGTTCGTCATCGACGTCCATGGTGAAACCTACCGCGTCGACATCACCGGTGTCGGCGTCAAGGCTGAAGGCAAGCGTCACTTCTACCTGTCCATCGACGGCATGCCGGAAGAAGTGGTGTTCGAACCGCTCAACGAATTCGTCAGCGGCGGCACCAGCAAGCGCAAGCAAGCCACTGCGCCGGGCCACGTCAGCACCACCATGCCGGGCAACATCGTCGATGTGCTGGTCAAGGAAGGCGACACCGTGAAAGCAGGGCAAGCCGTGCTGATCACCGAAGCGATGAAGATGGAAACCGAAGTCCAATCGGCCATCGCTGGCAAAGTTACCGCCATCCACGTAGCCAAGGGCGACCGGGTAAACCCGGGCGAAATCCTGATCGAGATCGAAGGCTGATTTAACAGCCTCGATACAACGCTTTAAACCTCGGGGGGGCATGTGCTCCCCTTTTTTTGTGCGCCCAGCATGGGCGCAATCTTGTGGGTGAAAGTCCCGCCGTAAGCTGACCACAGCGAACGAAGTGAAGCGCAACTGCATGAGGGCGACTGAGTGTGGGGAGGAAGCGTGAATCGAAACCGTGAGCCGATGGACAAGAACCGGATATAAGGCGAAGCCGATCAGGGCGAGCGAGCAAAAGATCGCGAAGCTCTTGTGGTCAAGGATCAGGCTGCGTAAATCCGGCGGTTGTGCGGGGAAGGATTGCGTTCTTACCTGGGGAGATCTCGCCTTGTGCCTGAAAGGGCGACGGTGCAAGCCGGAGCGAGAAGTCAGCAGAGGCCGTAGTAGTCTTTTTTTTTTGACGAAGGGCCGAACGAGAGAGAGCGTTATAGGCCATGTTGATGCGAGAAACCGGAAGTCAGATGCCTGCCAAACGCGGGGCGGATGGAGATAACGAGCGGTGAAGCCGTGAGAAGTCCTGTCAGCGACGAGGTCAATCGCCCGCAAGATGAACCCGATAGCGCAGGGCAAAGGCTGCTTGAACGGGCCTTTGCGAGAGGAAACCTGAAACAGGCATGGAAGCGGGTTAAGGCTAACAAAGGCGCAGCAGGTGTGGATGGTCTGGGCATTGAACAGACTGCCGAACGTTTGCTGTGCCAATGGCCTACGATTCGTGAACAGCTCATTTCAGGCGCCTACCGGCCCAGTCCGGTAAAGCGTGTGGTAATTCCCAAGCCTGACGGTGGCGAGCGCGAGCTAGGT